>CAYWOT010000350.1:0-2478 GCA_964459975.1 uncultured bacterium | reverse complement strand
TTATTTGGGCCCAGCTTGGCATCTGCCATTGCAAAAACAACATTGTTCTCCTTTTCGATATGCTGTGTCAGCAGTGATACACATTCATTTTCAGCATACGGGCATGGCGCACGATTTGAAGCACTGCAGGGCTTCGGGTTTGAATGAATAAAGGCTTCGGTGGCTCGAACTATCAAGGCGTTTCTCTGTAATCATCTAAGATTCTCCGGCTTGCGCCAGGATTGAGGCGATTTCCGGGACGGTCTCGCCGAGCGGTTCAGGGAGGGCTTCACTGTGCTGCATCCAGTCTGCGTTCTCGCGGCCACTTCCGATGTCTGGTGATCCGCTTTTGGCCGGACACACCAGGCCTGGTTTCCGGCGGATTAAACTTTGGCTCCCCGGGCAGGACTCGAACCTGCAACCTAGTGGTTAACAGCCACCCGCTCTGCCGGTTGAGCTACCGGGGAACAAAAACCGCAACGATGCACTATAGTCCCCGCCTCGGCGCGGCGTCAAGCGGATTGCGCCGTGCCTCCGCTGCGGTCGATCGGCTCGGTCGGAAGGCCCGCCGCAAGCCACGCCTCGAACCCTCCGTCGAGAACGCTTACCCTGTCGTATCCCCGCTTGAGCATGATCCGCGCCAGACCGGCGCTGGTGGCCTCGCCGGGTCAGGTGCAGTAGAAGACGAGCTCCCGGTCGCGCGGCAGTTCGTGCGCGGCGCGGCGAAAGGTCGCCGGGCGGACGCGGACGGCGCCGGGGACCATGGCGGAAGAGTCGTCGAAAGAGTGGTCCTGGCGCAGGTCGAGGACCGCCATCGCCTCGCCCGCCGACAACCTCCGGTGCAGTTCTTCCGCCGCGATCCGGGGAACGGAATATTTCATCACGAGGTAGCGGCGGAACACCAGGATCCAGCCGATGTAGGCGGCGAGACTGCCCGCGACGAGCCATCCCAGGAGACCGTTGATCCGCATCGCATGCCCGGCCACGGCGTCCCCGAACGCCCAGCCGATCCCGACTCCCGCGGCCGCCCAGGCGAACGACCCCGCCAGGTCCAGCACCACAAAGGGAAGGAAGGGGAACGCGGTGATCCCCGCCAGCGGCGGGGTGACCGCGTTGATGCCGGGGAGAAACTTCGCCGCCAGGATCGTCAGGGAGCGGCGGCGCCGGAAGCCGTCCTCGGCGCCTTCCACGCAGGCGTCCGGGTTGACCGAGACCCGGCACAGCGTCGACAGGACGCGGCGGCCCATCCGGCGGCCCAGGATGTACCAGACCGCGTCGGCCAGGATCGCGCCCGCCACGGCCCCCGCAAGCGCCGCCGGGACAGACGCCCGTCCCACCTGGGCGAGCGCGCCCGCGGCCAGAAGAACGGGAAAAGCCGGTATCGGAAACCCGAGGTTCTCCGCGAACGAAAACAGAAAGACGCCGATGCCGCTGTACAGGGGAACGATTTCCCGAAATCCGACCATGCGCCCTCTCCCGGCTTCGCCGCGGGCGTTCGTACGCCGCGCGAAGAACGCGGCGCGCCGGGCGACACCGCGGCCGCCCTACCAGAGCAGGACCGGGACCCTTCGCCAGGTGATCCAGCCGGCGATCCCGAGCAGGACCAGCCCGCCGAGATACGGGAGGAACGAGAACGTCGTGGGAACGCCCGTCCCGTACCCGATCTTCCTCCACTCCAGGATATAGGTCGCCACGACCAGCCCGGTCCCGCTAAGCCCCGTCGCCCACCCCCAGAACCCCGGCTGGAACGGCGCCTCCTCCGAGGCCCCCAGAAACAGGACCGCGAACACGAACATCCCGGCGCAGATCAGGAGCACGGACCAGACCGGACCCACCCACGGAGTCGGGATGAGGAAAAGAATGTCCCAGTCCCCGATGCCGTGCGGCCAGCCGATCGCCGCGCGGAGCCAGCCGTAGTAGGAGGCATCCCAGATCGCGAACACGAGGAGAAAGGCCCCCATGCGCCGCATGTCTCCGCGGAAGGACAGCCAGGCGACCGCCGCCAGCATCACGATCGTCGCCGTCTCCCGTCCGATTTCGAGGGTGAGAAGGTTTGGCGGGATCTCCTTCATGGGGAACAGCGGACCGTTCCCGAGGAGCTCCCGGAGGTACACGACCACCGCCGCCTCGACGAGCGCCATCGCGACGGCGAAGACGACCAGCCCGAAGACCTTTCCCTTCATCGGCCCGCCGCCTCAACCCCTCTTAGCCGGCCCGAACACGCATCTCCCATCGCTGCCGCCTCCCGGACGCGGGGTGTGCGCCCCGTTTCTCCCATACATACCACAGGGGGCGGGCATGGCCGCAAGGCCGGCGCGCGCGGCGGGACGGAGGCCACGCCCTACCACCACCGCCACAGGGAGATGACGAACAGGATGGCCAGGACGAGGCCCAGGTTGAAGTAGGTCAGGAAATAGAAGACCTTCAAGTGAGGGGGCTTCTCCGGAGCCGGCACCCCCGCCGCGAGGGCGCCCACCTCCGGCAGTGCCGCGATCTTCT
>CAYWOT010000349.1:416-2499 GCA_964459975.1 uncultured bacterium | reverse complement strand
GGAACGGCCACTTCGACGTAGGTCGGACGGTTCATCTCGTGATTCTACGTCAGCGGGGACACACCTGAGTCGGGGAAAAGAGAACAGCCGGGTATGTCCCCGGTTCATGGCCAGGAACGTCCCCGGTGGAACTTCCCGCAGGAAAGGCGGCGTTGCGTTCGATAAGGGAAGGAAGAAAAGGATGGTGGAGGAGAAGGGGATTGAACCCTCGACCCCCACGTTGCGAACGTGGTGCTCTCCCAACTGAGCTACTCCCCCACCCGGGAGACCTATTGTCCCCGATCCGGCCACCGGTGTCAAAACCATTTCACGTTTCGGCCCCGGGCCGAAGAGCGCCCATCGTCCCGAAAACCGCGCCATCGGGCGCGAACCCGCGCGGGGTCCGGTTTTCCGGGTATAGAAAACCGGTCCCTTCTTCGAAACCGCTTCGGATCGCCTGCACAGATTTCCTTGGAAATTCATGCAGATTTTCGTTGACAAGCGAATTCCGCTTTTATAGGATATGGGCAGTTTTTTTAAACGGAGGGTTTAAAAAACCAGTCTATGATCGATATCGGGGCGAGGATCAAGCATCTCCGGCAGATCAATGGCCTCTCCCAGGCCGACCTCGCCGAGCGCGCCGGACTCACCAAAGGCACGATCTCCCAGATCGAGCGCAACCTCACTTCGCCCGCCGTCGCGAACCTCTTCGAGATCCTGTCGGCGCTGAACGAGACGCCCTCGTCCTTCTTCGGAGAGGACGACGAGGAGAAGGTCCTCTTCCGCAAGAGCGATGCGCTTCCTTCCGATATCACCGGATACCAGTCCTTCGACAACCTGCTCCCGAAGAGCCGCTACCGGACCATCGTGGCGTACCGGGCCGTGATCCGGTGGGCCCGGGAGGCGATGCCCGAACCCGCGCACGAAGGGGAAAACTACGTGTTCGTCCTCTCCGGCAGGCTCGGCCTGCGGCTGGGGCAAGCGACCTTCATCGCCCGGAAGGGGGAAAGCCTCTACTTCCGGGCGGAGCAGGAATACGCGTTCTCGAACAAGGGGAAGCGTCCGGTCGACTTCCTCTGGGTCAAGGCGAGCGGGCGGTGAGCGGACGATGGCCCCCGGCAACCAACCCCATACGCGGAAATCGACAAGGAGGACCATGGAAACGAATCGGGGAGACGATTCGGTACCGTTGTGCGGCGTGTCGGACCACACCAACCCCGTCGGCCTGCCGTGGCCCCGGGTGACCCGGGAGGAATGGAACGACTACCGGTGGCAGCTTGCCCACTGCATCACGTCCGTGCGCGACCTGTCGGGCCTCCGCTACTTCTCCCGTGAGGAGGCCGAGGTCTTGAGCCGCGTGACCGCGGCCTACCGGATGTCGATCACGCCCTACTACCTGTCCCTCATCCGGCTCGACGATCCCGAGGACCCGATCGCGCGCCAGGCGATCCCGTCGCCGGACGAGTACTACGGGATGGACGTGGGCGAGGACGACCCCCTGGAGGAAGAGAAGGACATGCCGGTGCCGGGGCTTACGCACCGCTACCCGGACCGCTGCCTGATGGTCGTGACGAACTTCTGCTCGCTGTACTGCCGCCACTGCACGCGCAAGCGGATCTGGACCCTCGGGGACGGGGCCAAGACGGAATTCGAGCTCTCCAAGATGTTCGGCTACATCCGGCGCCACGAGGAGATCCGGGACGTCATCATCTCGGGAGGCGACCCGCTCACGCTCCCCACGCCGCGCCTCGAGCTCATCCTGAAGGGCCTTCGGCGCATTCCGCACGTCGAGATCATCCGGATCGGCACGCGCGTCCCGGTGGTCCTCCCGATGCGGATCGACGACGAGCTGTGCGCGACGCTCGAGAAGTACGGCCCGATCTGGGTGAACACGCAGTTCAACCACCCGCGGGAGGTGACGGCCGAGGCCCGCGAAGCGTGCGACAGGCTCCTGCGCGCCGGGATCCCCGTGAACAACCAGTCGGTCCTCCTGCGCGGCGTAAACGACCACCCCGAGATCATCCGGAGGCTCAACACGCAGCTGCTCAAGGCCAAGGTTCGTCCCTATTACCTGTTCCAGTGCGACCGGGTCCGCGGGCTCGAG
>CAYWOT010000349.1:0-406 GCA_964459975.1 uncultured bacterium | reverse complement strand
GCGCCTTTCGAAGGGAATCGAGATCATGGAGGCGCTCCGGGGACACACGTCGGGTCTGGCGGTGCCGTTTTTCGTGGTGGACGTCCCCGGCGGCGGCGGCAAGATTCCGCTCATGCCGAACTACATCCTCTCGATGGGGGAACAGCGGACGATCTTGCGCAACTACGAAGGCATCCTCGTGAGCTACGAGGAGCCCCTGGACGACGGGAAGACGTCGGCCCGGCCGGACCCGGACGAGACGTCGCTGCGGTCGGGCGTCTACCGGCTCATGACCGGGGAGATTCAGGCGCTGATTCCCGCGGGAAACGAGCGGATGGCCAGGAGAAGGAGACGGTGCGAATCGGCCTCGCCTACAACGTAAGGCCCTCCGACCCTCCGCCGCACCTTCCGGAGGACGCCTTCGAGG
>CAYWOT010000348.1:0-2506 GCA_964459975.1 uncultured bacterium | reverse complement strand
ACGGACGGATCGGGTAGGAGCTGATCACCTCGACCCTCGCGGCCTTGGCGGCGTGAGCGGCGGAGGAACAACCCGCCATGACTGTTTCTTTTGCCATTTTAAAATACCTCCTCTTTCTCTCTAGTAGGGTTTATCCAGACGGGCCACGCCGCCTTTGAAGTCCAGCTCGTTCTCGTTGCGGAGCGCGTCGGCCGGGCACACTTCCACGCAGATCCGGCAGCCCTTGCAGTAGATCGGATCCCACACCATCCGCTCCCCCGTCGCATCCAGGTGCCAGCTGGAGTCCGGGCCGTAGCTGAAGCAGTTCAGACACAGCGTGCACTTCTCGTGATCGATGACGGGACGCTCGGTCCGCCAGTTGCCGGTCTTCATCGCCGGCTGCTCCTTCACGGGCGCCGGGAGAACCGCGCCCATGGGGACCTCGAGATGCTTCGGAATCTTGAAATTCTCGTTGTACTTTTTGCTCATGACGTTCTCCTTCCCGCGACTTATAGGGTTTTGACTTCTGCGGTCTTGTTGCCTTCCTTCACGCCCGCCTTGTTGGCCGCGACGGCGATGAGGCTGTCGAGCTTCACCTTGTCGGTCACCTTCGCAACCGCACCGACCAGCGGAGCCGACAGGCCCGCGCCGACCGCGGTGGCTTCCACGCCGCCTTCCGACCCCATGAAGTCCAGGCTCTCCAGCCCCGACCCGCCCGCGATGCCGTTGGCATCCACGCAGCAGATGGCGCTCAAGACGTCCTTGTTGGGGATGAGCTTGAGGATCTCGTCCGCCGGACGCTTCGTGTTGACGACGAGTACCCCGCCCTTCGGCATGCCTCTCAGCACGTCGATCCCCTTGACGATCGTGTCGTCCATAACGATCGACAGGTTCGGGAAGGAGTTCTCATAGAGATACCGCATTTCGATCTCCTGGTCGGAAATGCGGGTGTACTTCCGAAGGGGAACGCCGACCCGGTCAGGAAGGTCCGCATAGTTGTCCCAGGCCTGGGTGAACTTGCCGTCCTTGCTCGCCGCGTTCGCAAGCAGAAGCGACAGGTGACGCCCTTCCATGTCCTGCGTCACGCCGCGGCACCAAATCGTAACTTCGTAAACAGCTTCGCCAGTTGCTGTTGCCGTAAGATCAGACATCGTGTCTTTCCTCCTTTTTTTCTGCTGAAACGACTGACCGACTTCCATCAACCCGATACGCGAGGATGGCTTTCCCTATTTCCCCCCTTTCCTTGCGACCTTGACGAAGCTTTCCCTCCTCCTGGCCGCAAACAGGCTGTTTTCGATATCCTCCAAGTGCTCGCGCATCACGCTCGCGGCGAGCTCCCTGTTTCGGGCCTTGATGGCCTGCAGGACCTGGCGATGACGCGCGATCGACTTCGCCGGCCTGCCTCCCACCTGAAGGTACTGGTCGCGGCTCTCGGCGAGAAGATCCATGATGTGGTCGGTGATCCGCAAGAGAACGCGGTTTCGCGTCGCTTTCGCCATGATGTAATGGAACGTCTTGTCCACGTCCGTTCCGGAGTCCCCCTTGGCGATCTCCGCTTCCTGGAGGGCCAGGGCCTGCTCCATCATGACGATCTCTTCGGGCGTGGCGCGTTCCGCGGCGAGATAGGCGAGCTGGGGCTCGAACAGCCGGCGCATCTCGAAGAGCTCCATCTGCTCGTCCTTCTCGGTGAAGATGACGGACGCCAGGGGACTCACCAGGGACTCGACGGACTGCCGGGCGATGTACGTTCCATCCCCCCGGCGGCTCTCGAGGAAACCCTGGCTCTCCAGGGACCGCAGCGCCTCCCGCACGGAGGACCGACTCACGTGAAACACCTCCGCGAGCTCCCGCTCGCCGGGCAGTTGGTCGCCGGATTTGAGTCGGCCCTTCTCGATCATGTCCTTGACCTTGGTGACGATTTCCTCGTAGACGCGGGTCTTCTTGATCGGCTTGAACATCTTGAGCTTTTTTTCCACCAACTCGCTCCGGCCCCGGTCCGATCAGTGACCCGCCGATCGGGACCGGATCTGCGACGTCACCCCGTTTTCGGTCGCCTGCTCGAAATGACTGGAGGTGATCCGGCAACGGGACACATCGGGCTTTCCGCCCTCGGCGAAGCACTCCTCCAGGGCGAGCAAGACCGCCTTCTTGCACAGCGTCTCGAGATCCGCGCCCGTCCACCCGTCGCTCCTGTCGGCCAAGGCGTTCACGTCGTAATCGGCCACGAACGGAAGCGAACGGACGTAGCTCTGCAGGATTTCGACCCGTTCCTCCCGCGTGGGAAGAGGGAACTCGATCAGGTAGTCGAACCGTCCGGCGCGCAACAGGGCCGGCTCCACCAGGTCGATCCGGTTCGTCGCCGCCAGGAGCACGATCCCCAGCGAGCTCTGCAGGCCGTCCATCTCCCGGAAGAGCTGGCTCACGACCCGCTGGGAGACGTTTCCGGAATCCTCCGCCGTCCGGCCCGCTGCGATCGCCTCGATCTCGTCGAAAAACAGGATGCACGGCGACGCCTGCTTGGCCCGCT
>CAYWOT010000347.1:0-2530 GCA_964459975.1 uncultured bacterium | reverse complement strand
CTCCGGCCGCCGCGAACACCCGCGGGGCCAGGACCACCGACAGCGCCACAACGACTGCGATGGACGGACAGCGACGTATCGCTTATCTCCTTGCGGGCCGCGCGGGGCGCGGACGCTTCCTCACTTTTATGCCCCCCGTCCGGAAGTCTGTCAAGCGGGGCGGCGTTCGCGCGCGGTTCGCAGGGGGGGGCGCGCCGCTTCAAGAGAGCGAATCGACCAGTCCCTTCACGGCCGCCACGGACTTGTCCATCATCGCCTGTTCGGCGGCGTCCAGCCGGAATTCGACGATCTTCTCCACGCCCCCGGCGCCCAGCACGACGGGCACGCCGACGAAATACCCCTTGACGCCGAACTCGCCGTTCAGGTACACGCAGCAGGGCAGCACGCGTTTCTGGTCCTTCAGGATGGCTTCGAGCATCGCCAGGGAAGACGACGCGGGCGAATGGAAGGCGGAACCCGTTTTCAGGAGGCTCAGGACCTCGCCTCCGGCCTTTCGCGTGCGGTGCACGAGCGCGTCCATCACCTCCCGGGCCTTCGCCGCGTCGCCGTACTTGCGTTCGAGCAGCTCCATCACGGGAATCCCGGCTACGGTGGCGTACCGGACCAGAGGGACCATGTCGTCGCCGTGTCCGCCCAGCGTCACGGCGGTCACGTCGCGGACGGAAACGCCGAGCTCCCACGCGATGAACGAGGCGAACCGGGCCGAGTCCAGGACGCCCGCCTGTCCGATGACGCGGTTGTGGGGGAAACCGGTGACCCTCTGGCAGAGCGTGACCATGGCGTCGAGCGGGTTGGCGACCACGATGACGATCGATCCGGGAGCGTGGGTGCGGATCCCTTCGGCGACCTGTTTCATGATCTTGGAGTTGACCTCGATCAGGTCGTCGCGGCTCATCCCCGGCTTTCGGGGGAGCCCCGCCGTGACGATGACCACCTCGGCGCCCGCAATGTCCTCGTACCGGTTCGTTCCCCGGAGAGCGACGTCGAAGCGGTCGACCGGGGACGCCTCGGCGATGTCGAGGCACTTGCCCTGCGGCATCCCCTCGACGATGTCGAAGAGCACGACGTCGCCGAGCTCGCGCTGGGCGCACAGCTGGGCGAGGACGCCGCCGATCTGGCCGCCGCCGATGAGTGCGATCTTCCTTCGTGCCATGGCGCTCTCCTTTCGATCTGCGAGGTGACGGGCTTTTCAGGATGCCGGGACGAGGCCAACGTTTCGGACTATACCACGTTCTTTCGAGGAGGCCCCGGCGAGATCTTGCCACGCCATTGGGCGCGCCGTTCGGACCAGCCGCTACAGCTCGACCAGGGGCCTGTCGGGAGGGGATTTGGCCAGGGCTTCTTCGAACTGCGCGAGGGCGTCGGCGACCGCGCGAAACTCGTCCGTGGAGCGGAAATCCAGGAGAGGCGCGCCGTCGTCGGCCTCGAGGGCGTCGAGTACCGTCTTCACCGTGATCTTGTGGATGTCGCGGGCCGGCAGGTAGGCGGGCTGGTCGCCCTGGCCGTCCGCGGCGGTCGCCAGAAGCCCCCCGCGCGCGAGGTCGGACAGGATCCGCCCCACCGGGCGGGTCGGCAGGTCCAGGGCGTGCGCGAGCGCGGGGGCCGTCCACGGGGCGCCACCTTCGGAGAAGCGCCGGGCCACCAGGCGCACGAGCAGCAGGGCCATGGCCTTCCGGTCGAAGGGCCGCAACGCCGCGCCGGCGGGCAGGCCGTATGCATCGACGTTCTGGACCGCGAACGACAGCTCCGACCCCAAAAGGACGATCAGCCAACTGGTCTGGAGCCAGACCAGGAACAGAGGCAGCGCGGCGAAGCTCCCATAGATGGCGTTGGCGCGCGCCACGCCGATCTGGAACGTGATATAGACCCACTGGGCAAGCTGGTAGAGGGTTCCGGTCACGACGCCGGCGACGATTCCCGCCTTCAAGCGAACCCGCGTGTACGGCATGTAGGTGAACACGAAGGCGAACAGCACCCAGATCAGGACGAACGGGAGCAGGTTCAGGAGCAGCATGATCGGGGCGGCGAGCAGTCCCCATCCCGGCAGCCGCTTCGCGAGAAACTGCAGGCCGCCCGCCGTCGAGACCGTGAGGCTGCTCGCCATCACGAAGATGATCGGGCAGAGCAGCGCAACCGAGAGATAATCGGTGAATTTCCGGGCGACCGGACGACCTTGCTTGACCTTCCAGATGTCGTTGAACGAGGCCTCGATGGAGCTCAGGACCTGGATTACGGTCCAGAACAGGAAAGCGACCCCGACGCCGGCGACGATGCCCCCCTTGGTCCGCTGCAGAAGGGAATGGGAAAAGCGGAAGAGTCTCTGGAGGATTTCTTCCTGACCATGGAATTCCGCGAGCAGCTGGGTCTCGAGCGTCCGGTCGAGGCCGAATCCTTTCGCGATCCCGAAAAGCATCGCGATGATCGGCACGATCGACAGCAGCGAATAGTAGGTCAGGGCCGACGCCTTTTCGGTGCATCGGTCCTCGCCGAACCCCCGGACGGCGAGCAGGACGACCCGAAGCGCCCGGAG
>CAYWOT010000346.1:0-2530 GCA_964459975.1 uncultured bacterium | reverse complement strand
TTCATTTCGACGATCCGATGGGGATCATTTCCCAGCCGACCGAGAGGAACTTCGTCAGCGGCTCGACGCTCTGATGCAACGCAACCACCAGAAGGAGGTACAGGCAGGTGCAGAAGACCACCGACAGGGAGACCCGGCCGGCGGCATGGAGCCCGCCGAGAAGCCGTGAAATGCGATCCGAGGAATGGACAAGGTACCAGTACAGCACGCCGGTGCAAAGCGCCGCCAGATAGTACCGCCAGATCGCGCCAACCACGTCCCGAAGCCGCAGCGCGATCGGCTTGCCCGCGTACCACAGGCACGGGCCCGTCAAAAGGTAGATACTCGCCGTGTAGGCGATCACGACCCCCGTGGGGCCGAACGGCAGCCCCGCGAGGAAGGCTCCCACCGTGCAGACCGTGCCGAACAGGCTCCACCGGAACCACCGGTCGGAACGGCCCTGCGATATGTGAAGCCACGCGTTGGTCGCGTAGATCATCTGGATGCCGATCGCCAGCCCGAACACGGAGAAGATCCGGGCCGATCTCCCCCACTGGGGCCCCAGAAGCAGCAGGACGACGTCCCGGCTCATCACGGTCAGGACGGCGCTTAACGGAAACCCGATGAAGGCGAGCATGGAGACCGCGTTCAGGTAGTACCGCCGGTACTTTTTCGGCTCGTCCCGAAGCTTGCTAAGCGTCGCCACCGCCACGTGGGTGAGCGGAGTCGCCATCTTCTGCGCGGGCGCCATGAACAGGTAGTAGGCGCGGTCGTAAAACCCCAGCGACAATGTGCCGTACCGCCAGCCGATCAGGATCTTGTCCAGGTAGTTCGAGAAGTACCCCACGGAAAAGTTCCCGAGCATGTTCCTCCCGAAGCGGATCATGGGCATCACGCCGGACCCGGAAACCGGCAAGCCGGGACGCCACCGGCAAAACATCCACGAGGCGACCACCTCGACCAGCGCCGACACCGCCCAGCGCATCGCGAGGGCCCAGTACCCCCAGCCGTGCAACGCCAGGAAGACCGCCGCGCCGTAGCCGAGCAGGGCGGAGGGGATTTCGACCGCCGCGTCCCGGTAGAACTGGAAGTTCCGCTTGAGCAGCGCCCGGTGCTGGGTCGCGAGCCCCCCGAAGAACAGATCGAGCGAAATGATTACCGCGATCCAGGTGACCCGCGGCTCGCCGTAGAACCAGGCGATCACCGGACCCAGCGCCATGAACCCCAGCGTCATGACACCGGCGAAGGCGGCGTTCACCCAGAACAACGTGCTCACCTTCCCGTGGTCCAGCTCCTTTTCCTGGATCGTCGCGTCGGTGAGACCGAAGTTCCGCATCAGCCGGAAGAAGGTGTAGATCGCCGTTACCATGGCGACCAGGCCGAAATCCTCCGGCGTGAGGATTCGCGCCAGGACGACCACCCCGGTCATCTGGATGAAGAACGTGGAGAACTGGGATACGAGGGTGGCGCCGGTCCCCTTTACCGCGTGCCGGCGAAGGTTCGCCCGGAACTGTTCCGAATCGAAATACTGCGCGCCCGGAGAACGATCTCTTTTCGGCGGCCCCATCGCATCAGCCGACGCCGACCGGCAAAGCGCTCTCCGCTTCGACCGGTTTCCGCGTCTTCCTCCTCGAAACGTCCATGGCCACGAGGAGGAACACGAACCAGACCAGCGTCATCTTTCCGATGGCGTCCTCCGTGATGTTGTACAGCAACGCGATGAAAAAGATTCCCATCCGGAATCTCGCGTACTGGAAGCGAACGGCCAGATCCTTCTTGATGTTGCGGTAGGCGCACAAGATGACGCCCGCCAGAAAACAAAGACCCAGGTAGCCGAGTTCCAGGTACACGTTCAGGTACCCGTTGTGGCTCTCGTTCGGCATCCACACAAATTGGCTCCAGATGGTCGAAAGCCTGTCGCCCAGCCAGAAACTCCCGAATCCCACTCCCCTCAGCGGATTCGTGTGAAATGCCAGGAGGGCCTTCCAGAGAACCGTCCTTCCGGTCAGAGTCACGTCCCGGCCCTGCGACGCGATGATCACGCCGACGATGTCGAACGACACCTGGAGAATGATGCCGACGACGAGTCCGATGACGACCATGGTTCCGAGATACTGCACGTTGTTTCGAACGACGTGCATCCCCAGCGCGAGGAATACGAGGATGCCGATCACCAGCGCCCCGGACGAGGTGGCGCTTCTCGTGAGCGCCAACAGGGACAGGGTCACAACGAGAAACAGGAACTGGAGGAGAGGCCGTTCCCCGGTGGGTGCCGTCTCCTTCGTCCGCTTCAGCGCAACCAGGTTGTAGAACAGGAAGAACCCGGCGATCAGGCAGATCCGGCCGAGATTGTTTTTGGTATAGGTGACGCCCACGTAACTGATCGCCCCGGTTTCGGGAGAACGAGCGATCCCGATCTCCGGGACGAACAAAATGAGAAGGATGGATGCCGGCACGAGGAGATACGAGAACCGTTTCATGAGCGCCTTGACGGCCTCGACGGGCTCCGCTTCCGTCAGAACGACCAGAACGCCTGCCAACATGCCGATTT
>CAYWOT010000345.1:0-2531 GCA_964459975.1 uncultured bacterium | reverse complement strand
CTTTGCCCAGTTCAGTGTCTCTCCCGGAACCAGTCTGCAGATGGAGGTCCGGCGGACGACCGACGACAAGGGGGATCTCACCCTCAACTTCGATCCGGATTCCTTTTTGCCGGGTTATCGGCATGAAGAGGAGAAGAAGACGTTTCGGATCGGCTTCCACCACGCGTTCTCGGCGGGTTCCGACCTCATCGGATATGTCGCCCGCGAAGAATGGGACTTCGACAACAGGTTGAGCGTTTCGGAACCAGGAATCTCCGCCCGTTTCACCGATAGTACAAGTGTCAAGACTACCGGCGGGGAACTGCAGCATCTGTTCCGGTTGAAACGATTCGATCTCGTGAGCGGCGCGGGTTATTTCCAGGGCGATAGCGACCTGCTGAGCGAAATGTCTATCCAGTTCCCCCCTCCCGAGCCGCCTCTCCTCGATACTACACGCCAAGAGACCGACATCAGCCACCTGATCCTGTACGCCTACTCGCAGATCCGTTATCCGAAAAACGTGACGATCACGTTAGGGGCGAGCGGCGATTTCTATCGGAATGACTTCAGGGGCGACCGTGACCAGTTCAACCCGAAAATCGGGATCACCTGGAACGTCTTGCCGTCCACGACGCTGCGGATCGCGGTGTTCCGGACATTTCAGAGGGCGTTCGTGAACGACCAGACTCTCGAGCCTACGCAGGTCGCCGGCTTCAGCCAGTTCTTCGACGACCCCGAGGGGACTCGGTCGTGGCGATATGGGGCCGCCGTCGATCAGAAATTCTCGCCGGATGTCTATGGAGGTATCGAGTACTCCCAGAGGGATCTGGATGTACCGTTTCAAACAGAGTTTCTAACCTTCGACCGCGTTGATTGGAAGGAGCGCCTGGGTCGCGCATACCTCTTCTGGACGCCGCACAAGTGGGTTGCGCTGAGCGCCGAGTACCAGTACGAGCGGTTCGACAGGGATCCGAACTCCCCCGGGGGAATCGTTGAGGTAAAAACGCACAAGGTGCCGCTCGGGCTCGGGTTCTTCCACCCCTGTGGGGTCTTCGCTCGTCTGACGGAAACCTACTTCGACCAGAAGGGTGTCTTTGTGTCCCAAGGGGCCGACGCTGCGGTCCCCGGGTCCGACAGTTTCTGGATCACCGATGCCTCGTTGGGGTACCGGTTTCCGAAGCGGTACGGCGTCTTCACCGTGGAGGCGCGGAACCTGTTCGACAAATCGTTCAAGTACCAGGATACGGATCCCGTAAGTCCCGTGCTTCAGCCGGTTCGCACCGTCGTGTTCAAGATGTCGCTGGCGTTCTAGCGGCGCTGCCCGCGTTTCGGAGGTGACCGCGATGCGATAGGCGAAAACGCGCTGCCTCGGAGTCGGAAGGCGACAGGAAATGCACAACCGGACGATTTCCAGGAGGGAAGCGATGAGAACTTCACGGGTGATGGCCTTGATGATCGCGATCTGTTTCACGTTTGTCGGCGCGTCGCTGCTGTGGGGGGGAGAAAAGGAATTCAAGTGTGGAAGCCATGGTAACTTGAAGGTCCATTGGGACAATTCCGGCAAATTCCAGAAATTCACGCTGAACGGGGCCACTGTGCCACCGGACCGCACCTACAATGCAGCGAATGGAGACCTCACGAGTGCGGGCCTGGAGCTGAGGGACGGTCAGATGATGCTGAAAGTCCGGGAGATGAAGGATGGTACGTGGCTGAAGGCCGGAGACGGATCCTGCTACTATTATTACTCCGGTGGGACCTTGGTCAGGAAGTGCGTTCCATAGGAACAGCCGGTACCGATTTCCTAACGTGAGATCCTTCCCAGGGAAGCCCGTGGGGTGCCGGGTTTCCCTGGGCTCCCGAAACGTGGTGAGCGGCGGTTTTTCCGCAACCCGGTCTCCCGCTTCAACTATTCCCGACAATTCGATATAGTGCCCGTATCGTCCGGCAGATTGGACGCACGCGATCTGCCTTCCTCCGGGCGACCGGAAGCGCCATTTTTTCGCGGTTGCGATCGCGGAAACAACGCCTTTTTTCCGACGGGTTGCGAGGGAAAATGGCCGCCAGGACCGCCTTGATCGCCAAGATTACCCGCCCGGTCCTCACGGGGAGCTATCCGCGGAAGCGGCTTTTCCGCCTGCTGGACCGCGCCCGCAAGCGCCCGGTTCTCTGGGTGTCAGGTCCCGCGGGTTCCGGGAAGACCACCCTGGTCAGCAGCTACGTCGCCGCCCGCCGCTGTCCTGGCCTGTGGTTCCGGCTGGGGGAGGGCGACGCGGATCCCGCAAGTTTCTTTCACTACCTGGGCGTTGCGGCGAAACAGGCGGCGCCGCGGGTGCGCAGGCCGCTGCCCGTCCTGACCCCCGATCAGCACGCGGCCATTCCGGTCTTCGCCCAGCGGTATTTCGAGCGTCTTTTTTCGCGGCTGAAGACCGGCTCGGTGATTGTGTTCGACGACTATCACAGGATCGCGTCCGGTTCGGCCTTTCACACGATGTTCCGGGACGCGCTGTCCCTGGTGCCGCCCGGGATCAACGCCGTTGTGATCGGCCGAGGGC
>CAYWOT010000344.1:0-2533 GCA_964459975.1 uncultured bacterium | reverse complement strand
CGGCACCGCCGAAAACCTCGCAGCGGCCGCACCGCGCCCGCTCTTCCGCGACGTCGGGGTCGCCCGCGGGTTGTCCGGGGCGCTTCTCCATGCGCCAGCAACGGGCATCCGCGACGTCGTACGCGGGACAGCTTTCGTTGCCGCAGGAGCAGACGTCCGAGCACGTCCTGCCGGAGGTCCGCACGATCGGCACAAGATAAGCCGGCCTCCCGGCGAGAACGGCCCGGTCCTCGGGAGAACCGCTCGCAACGTTCGGGGAAGGGATCACCAGGGGTTCTCCGTTCCAGAGGGTCTGCGCCAGTACGGATCCCGGGTCGCCGCATGCAATTCGGACGGCGTCCGGCCCGTCCGGAGCTTCGAAGACAAGGTCCCCGTTTGTATCGCGGACGCCGAGCACCGTTCCGCCGAAGGCGAGGCCCTCGCGCACTCCGCGGAGCAGGCTGTCCAGGACCTCCCGAACGGTAGTCGCCCGCAGCATCTCCCGGGACACGCGGTGGAGAACGACCAGTTCGTCCCGCTCCCTCTCGAGATCGAGCAACCGCCGTCCGAGGTCGGAAGCGGCCGGCGCTTCGCCGCCGCCCTCCGGCGAACCGGGGACAGGTGCCTTTCCGCGGAGATCGGTTTCGCCCGATCCCGCCTCTTCGGCCAGCACGCGCATCGTCTTTTGCGACGAAATCACGTAGCTGCGCAAGAGGAGGAGAAATACTCCCGCGAGCAGCGCAAAGGACGCCATGGCGGCCAGCAGCGCCGGCCCGGGGGGCAGCGCGCCGGGAATCCCCGCCGCAAGAACGTACAACCCGGTCGCGACCAGGGTCATGGCCGCTCCTCCCCACAGGAACCGTTTCTCCATCCGACCCGGACCCGACCCGGTCACCGCGCGTTCCTCTCCGCCGTGCGTTGCTGGCGACAACGTCTGCATGGAATGGGCGCCGGGGCCGTCCGGGGCCTTCGCCCGGCGCATGCCAAGGCTACCATAAATCCTTCAAAAAACGAAGCTGATCGAAGAAATCCAGGGCCGTGGTCCTTCCGGCGGCCAGCCACTCCCGGTAGGCTGCCGCCGCGCCGTGAAAGCCGTTCGAGACCCCTGGAGCCAGAAGACACGGAATCCACAGGAGGAGAAAGAAGAGCACGAAGGCGCCGGAAAAAAGCCTCCCGCTCCTGCGCAGGTCCGGCTGTCCCGCGACGAACCCTTCGGCCGAGAACAGCAGATGCATCGTGAACAGGAACGAGGCGACGGCCAGATAGAGGTCCGGAACCCACGGCGACGTCCGCCGGAACGCCACGGCCGTCAATCCGGCACCCACGCTGTAGATGGGGAAGATGTACGGGGCGAGGTCGATCAGCACGTTGGTCCGGTCCAATACGACCTTCCCTCCATCCCGCGACGAGATGTGGAACTGATGAATCCTCCGGAAAAAGACTTTGGCGACCAGGAGATGCGAAAACTCGTGGCCCCACAAGTAGAGTCGCTCCGGTTTGCGCAGGAGAAAATGCAGGAGCAGGTAACAGAGGGCTCCCCCCAGGACGATCCACCCTTCGTCGCCCGTCGCGAGGCGGGCCGCGGGCGAGGCAACCGTCGCCAGGAGCACGAGATCGACGAACAGAAGCGGAATGCCGACCAGGGAGAACAGGAACGCTCTCATGGAAGGCCTTGCGGCGATGCGGAGGTGCGGTTTTCCGGCACGCAACGGGGAAGCGGAGTCATTTGGCGGCGAAAACCGATTTACAGCAAGACGGCATTATGGTATTTTCCTCAACAAAATAGCGTTCTGAAAGGGGCCGCGTGGAGCATCTTCCCACCATTCTCAAGACGCGCGACGTAGCCATGCTCCTGGATATGAGCCCCGACGCGGTAAACGATCTTGCCCGCAAGGGCGTGCTCAAGGGCTACAAAAGCGGCAACCAGTGGCGCTTTCGTCGCAAGGATGTCGACCGGTTCCTGGAGAGGGAAGGCAGGAAGGTTGCGCAACCGGGGTGACGCCACCACGCGCACGCGTTCCGGGAACCACCCTCCCCCCTTAAGAACTACCTAGGAAGTTTACCGCAAAGTAGGGATACCGGACGGAGGAAAACGCGGGACCGCCGCGGTGCGGGCGCGAACGGACTCCGGGCATCGGAAGACAGGGAGATCGGACCGCCCGACTACCGGCTCTCGCCGCTCCGGGTGATCTCGGCGCGGGTCACGGGAAGACTGTCCGGATGCTCGCGCTGGAGGAATTCCACCAGCTTCTCACGGACGTGGCAGCGCAGATCCCACGCTTTCGACGAATCCGGCGCGCTCATCAATGCCCGCAACTCCAAGGTCCGCTCCGTGGCGTTGGTTACCTGGAGACCCCAGACCTTGCCGTCCCACATCCCGGATGAGTCGAGAATGCGATGCAACTCCTGCCGCACGCGCTCGACCGGAACCCGGTAATCCGCGTACACGAACACCGTGCCCAGGAGATCGGCGGTGACCCGGGTCCAATTCTGGAATGGCTGCTCGATGAAATGCGAGAGGATCCCGGGCAACGAGAGCGTTTCCGGAACGCCG
>CAYWOT010000343.1:0-2535 GCA_964459975.1 uncultured bacterium | reverse complement strand
GATATCCACCTTGCTCATCGCCTCACCTCCGATCCATGGGGACGTCCCGCGAAGACCGATCTCGCTCCACTATAGACAACGACGCCGGAAAAACGTTTCTGCGGACGCACCGCACCGCGCGCGTCCGCTACAGATGCAGGAAAACGTGGACGCCCGCCGCGTCGAGGAGCCGCCCCGTGATCGACAGCCCGAAGAACTCGTGCCACCGCTGCGTCGACCAGCCGCCCAGCACGACGGCGTCGGCCTGTTCCTCTTCGCAGGAGACGAGAAAGGCTTCCGCCTTCGTACCCGACACGACCTTCTCCTCCCAGCCGGAGTATCCCGCGTCCGCCAGGATCTGCCGGGGCAAGGCGATGCGGGACCGGGCGGCTTCCTCCGAATCGTCCACGGCCAGCAGGACGATCCGGCACCCCTCCTTCCACAGTCCGAAGCGGCTCATCGCGCCGACGGCCGCGGACGTCCGCGCGCCTCCGCCGCAGCCGATCACAACGGTCTTCACCGGGCGGTAGGGCGACGCCGCCAGCAGGAGCGGGATCGCCGTGTCGTTCATCAGCGACAGCACCAGCTTGCCGGGCTCGTCGAGAAGGGCATAGGAGTACCGGGAGCCCAAGCCGGCGATCACCAGGTCGCACCCGGCCGACGAGTTCCCGATCTCCTCCCGAGGCTGCCCCGTCTTGATCTCCCCGGCGAAGGGGACGCCGGACTCCTTGCAGACCCGGCACAGTTCCATCACTTCCTTGCGTCCCTCCGCGGCCGTCCTCTCGACGATCTCCTCCTCGGAGGAGGCGGCGTCCACCGCCCCGCCCGGGGCGACTCCCGCGGCCACCCGCCGGATTCCGCCCCGGTCCACCACGTACAGAAAGCGGACCTCGGCCCGGATCGACCGGGCCGTCTCCGCCGCCAGCCGGCCCGCGTCCACCCGCGACGGATCAAGGGAAACCGGGACGAGGATCTTCATCGCCTAAGCCCTCCCGCGCCGCAGCGCGAAGCCGCCCCCGCCGGCCGCGACGACCGCGAGCAGGCCTCCCATGATCGCGACGTTCTTGGCGAACTGGGCCAGCTGGACCGGATTGCCGACGTCCCGATGGAAGACCGCCGTCACCGGGATGAGGTAGACAAACAGGGCGGCCGCCCCGAGCCGCGGGAAGTATCCGAGGAGGAGACAGACTCCGCCGCCGATCTCGAAGAGGATCGCCAGGACGAGGAACATCGCCGTCATCTTCATTCCGTGCTGCGCCATGTACGCCTGGGTCGCGGAGAATGCGGCGATCTTCTCCACACCCGCGAGAAGAAAGACGCTCGACAGGAGGATTCGCGCCCCGAGCATCCCGATCGAGAAGAGACGGTCCATGGGTACACCTCCCGAAACGTTTCGGATCGAAACGGCACGACAAACGCCCGCCGATCACACGACGGTCACGCGGGACATCGCATCGTCGCCCATCGCCTCGGTCCTGCCGATCGCCCACGCTCCCTCGCCTTCTCGCCGCAGGGCCTGCACGAGCGCCCCGGCGCGCTCCTCGGGCACGAACAACAGAAGACCTCCGGAGGTCTGCGGATCGGCCAACAGAAGGACCTCCTCCTCCGGGAGAAGAGGCGGCAGGTGAACTTTGCCGATCTGGAAGGCGATATTGTCGTGGGCTCCGCCGGGCACGGGCGGCGCGCCGAACCACGAATGCAGCAAGGAGGCGCCCGGGAAATTCCGCCGGGATGAAAGCGCCGCCAGCGTCCGCCGGGTCATGAGTTCCCGCACGCCGGGGAACACCGGAACTTCCCGGAGCCGGATCTCCGCGCAGAGGCCGCTCCCCTCGAGGACCTCGATCAGGTGCCCCAGCAGTCCGAATCCGGTCACGTCGGTGGCCGTGTGGACCCCGAGTTCGCGCCCCACCCGGGCGGCCCCCGCCGACAGCCTCATCATGGACGCGATGACCGCATCCGTCGTGGGCTTGGGCGAGATTCCCCACTTGATCGCGGTGGTGACGATGCCCGTCCCGATCGGCTTGGTGAGCACGATGACGTCGCCCGGCTTGGCCCCCTGGTTGGTCCACATCTTCTCCGGGTGGACCCGCCCGGTGACCGACAGCCCGAATTTGGGCTCCCTGTCCCGGATCGTGTGTCCCCCGATGATGCAGATGCCCGCTTCACGCGCCTTATCGGCGGCGCCCGCCAGGACGTCCGCCAGGTGGGGGAGGAGGTTCCCTTCGCCGGGGAACGCCGCGACCGACAGGGCGAACAGCGGCTCGGCCCCCATCGCATAGACGTCGCTCAAGGAATTGGCGGCGGCGATGGCGCCGTAGAGGTACGGGTCATCGACCACCGGCGTGAAGAAATCCACGCTGGCCACAAGCGCCTCCTCGGGCGAAAGGCGGAATACCCCCGCATCGTCGGCCAGCGAGGCGCCGACGAGAACGCGCGGATCGTCCGGTTTCGGAACCGCGACGAGCAACCGGGCAAGGACCCCCTGCCCCAGCTTCGACGCTCAACCCGCGCAGGACGAGAGATGGGTCAGGAAGATCTTCTCCCGGTCCGTCAACG
>CAYWOT010000342.1:0-2564 GCA_964459975.1 uncultured bacterium | reverse complement strand
CCGTCCATGGCGGAGTTGTCGCACAGCGGGAGATCCCACGGGGCCGTCGCGTTCTCGGCAAGCACCCTTCCGAAAGCCGACAGGAGATCGACCCGCTCCGCTCCTAAAGGAGCAACGCTGGCAAGAATGATCTTTCGCGCTTCCTCAAAAGTGGGCATGGCGATGCCTCGTCGGGAAATCGGTTCCTGCCGGACCCGTCCAGTATATGCGACATGGCCCCAAGACGGCATACTGCAATGTCGGCTCCGCTCTTTCGGAACCCGTTCCATCGTTTCCCCATGGGGGCGGGTTCCTCGGAAGGCCGGAACCATGCTACAGGGCTCGGGAAACGTCTCGCCTCGCATTGACATCTATCGGTTCGGGTGCTACCTTTACCGCCGGAAAATCGAAGACCTGGTCGCGGACGCGGATCGCCGCGATGAAACGGACCATTTTCCCCGTGCGGATCCGAAGGGGAATACGGGGAAGAGGGCTGTTCATGCACGACCGGTACAACCGGAAGATCCATTACGTGCGGATCTCCGTCACCGACCGATGCAACCTTCGATGCGTCTACTGCGCGCCGGGAAGACGGCGAACCCTCCTGAAACGCGAAGACCTTCTGACGTTCGAGGAAATCGCATCCTTTACGCGGACCGCCGTGGAAAACGGCATCGACAAGGTCCGCATCACCGGTGGGGAGCCGCTCGTACGCCGGAACGTCGTTCATCTCGTCCGAATGCTCGCGGCCATCGACGGGATCGAGGACCTCTCCCTGACGACCAACGGAATCCTGCTCAAGGACCATGCCGCGCCTCTGAAGGAGGCGGGCCTCACGAGAGTAAACGTAAGCCTCGACACCGTCGATCCGGAACGTTACCGGGAAATCACCCGGGTCGGAAGGATCGAGAAGGTGCTGGCGGGCATCGATGCCGCCGAAAAGGCGGGGCTGCTCCCGATCAAGATCAATTGCGTCGTGCGGGAATCGTCCCGCGAGCCGGACGCGGTCGGCGTAAGGGCGTTCTGCGAAAACCGGAAATTCCCCGTGCGGTTCATCCACCGGATGAATCTTGAGACCGGCGAGTACGCCGTGGTGGAGGGGGGAAGCGGGGGCGACTGCCGGTCGTGCAACAAGCTTCGGCTGTCGAGCGACGGAAACGTCCGTCCCTGCCTGTTCAGCGATCTGTCCTTCAAGGTCAGGGCGCTCGGAGCAGACCGGGCGATCCGATCCGCGGTCGAGGCGAAGCCCGAGCGCGGGACCTTCAACCGGTCCGCCCGGTTCCACGCCATCGGAGGATAGCGCGACATGAACGCCCAAGTGCTTTCCGTGAACATTTCCGAAAAGAAGGGAACCGTCAAGCGCCCCGTGGACGCGATCGCCGTCACGGAAACCGGCGTGGAAAACGACGCCCACGCGGGGACCTGGCACCGGCAGGTGAGCATGCTCGCCGCCGAGAGCATCGAGAAATTCGCTGCGGAGGCGAACCGGGAGTTCCGCTTCGGCGAGTTCGCCGAGAACATCACCACCTGCGGCATCGATCTGCTTCGATGCCGTGTCTTCGATCGCTTCCGGGTCGGCGATGCGGAGCTCGAACTCACGCAGATCGGGAAGGAATGCCACGGGACGACCTGCGCGATCTTCCGGGAAGTCGGAAGTTGCGCGATGCCGAAGGAAGGGATCTTCTGCCGCGTGCTCAAGACGGGCACGATCCGGCCGAACGACCCGATCCTGCATCTCCCGAAAGTGATCCGGGTTTCGATCTTCGTGTTGAGCGACCGCGCGAGCGCCGGCGTCTACGAGGACCGAAGCGGCCGGAAGATCCGGGAAATCCTGGAGTCCTTCTTCTCCGGCTGGGCCCGGCCCGTGGAGATGACGACGACCGTGATCCCGGACGACGGGGACGCCCTGCGGAAGCTTCTGCTCGAGGCAAAGGACGGCGGCGCCGACTTCGTGTTCACGACGGGCGGAACCGGGATCGGCGAGCGGGACGTCACCGTGGAGGCCGTCGCCGGCGTGCTCGACAAGCGGATCCCGGGGATCATGGAACTGATCCGCGTGAAATACGGAATGGAAAACCCCAACGCCCTGTTGAGCCGGGGAATCGCCGGCGTCACGGGGAAGACCGTCGTATTCACGCTCCCCGGGAGCATCCGGGCGGTGTCGGAATATCTGGCCGAGATCACGAAGACCATGGAGCACCTGCTGTACATGCTCCACGGGATCGACCGGCACTAGAAGCGGGCGATCCGCCCGGCGCCGGAAAATGAAGCTCGCGCGGTGGAATCTCGCCCCCCGCCCGGTCGGGACCAGCGCGGACGCCCCGTCGGAGCTGCGCCGGCGGACGTGCGATCGCCTCAACCCAGCAGGAACTCGAAGCGCGCCCCCTGCTCTCCGAGAAAGCGGTGAAGGGCGGTAAGCCCGATCAGCGGACGGTCGGAGAGGGGAAGGCGGGGCAGTTTTCCACCGGCTGCAAGGTCGGGCGGAAGCGGGAACTCCTCCGCGGATTCCTTGTTCAACATCGGCCGCAGGCACCGTTCCAGGCCGATCCCGCGGAGTTCTTCGGAGATCCTTCCGGCCTCCCGAA
>CAYWOT010000341.1:0-2567 GCA_964459975.1 uncultured bacterium | reverse complement strand
GAGCCGCTCGGCGCTCGCCAGCAGCCGCGACGGGTCGACGAGGTGCGGGGCGCCGGGCTCTACGAGTCGACGTGGCAGTCGTTTGCGGTCCTTCTCCCGATCAAGACGGTCGGCGTGATGGGCGACGAGCGCACGTACGAAAACGTGGCGGCGGTGCGCGCCGTCGACAGCCGGGACGGAATGACCGCCGACTGGGCACGCCTGCCGTACGACCTGCTCCAACGGATCTCGACGCGGGTCATCAATGAGGTGAAGGGGATCAACCGAGTGGTCTACGACATCTCATCGAAACCCCCGAGCACGATAGAATGGGAATAGGGGCGGTCGCGGTGGGAGGCCGCCGTTCCCGCGGGGGGAGCCGGTGAGCGAGTTCGTGCATCTGCACGTGCATTCCCAGTACAGTCTGCTCGACGGGGCGATCAAGACCGACGGCCTGGTCCGCAAGGTGGCGGAAATGGGGATGCCGGCCGTCGCGCTGACCGACCACGGCGGAATGATCGGCACGGTCGATTTCTACGAAAAGGCCCGGCGCGAGGGGATCAAGCCGATCCTCGGGGCGGAGGTCTACCTGACTCCCGGCTCCCGGCTCGACCGCCGGACGGTCGCCGGCGAAGACCGTTTGTACCACCTGATCCTTCTCGCCGAGACCGACGAGGGATACCGGAACCTGATCCAGCTCGTCTCCCGGGCGCACGTGGAGGGCTTCTACTACAAGCCGCGCGTGGACAAACAGATCCTTCGCGAACACGCGAAGGGGATCCTTGCCACCTCCGCATGCCTGCAGGGGGAAATTCCGATCCTGCTCGCGAAGGAAGGGAGGCAGCGCGCCGCGCTGGCCCTCGAGGAATACAAGGAGATCTTTCCGGACGGCCGGTTCTTCATCGAGATCCAGGACAACGGATTGCCCGAGCAGAACCGCGCCAACGGCGCGCTGATCGATCTCGCCCGGGCGACGGACACGCCGCTCGTCGCCACGAACGATTGCCACTATCTCGAGCGCAAGGACGCGCGGGTGCACGACGTGCTTCTTTGCCTCCAGACGGGCAAGACGATCGGAGCCGAGGGCCGGATGCGTTTTGAGACCGACCAGTTCTACGTGAAGGCTCCGGAAGAGTTTGAGCGCGCGTTTTCGCACGTCGCCCCGGACGCTCTCGCGAATACGCTCGCGATCGCGGAGCGGTGCACCGTGAACCTCGACCTGGGGCACAACAAGATCCCGGAATTCCAGGTGCCGGAAGGGATGACGTCCGAACAGTACCTGCGGAAGCTGAGCCAGGAGGGACTCGCCCGGCGGCTGGACGAGAAGCGGAGGCGCTCGGGGACGTCCGGGCCGGCCTGCCGGGAAGCGTACGACAAGAGGCTGGCCTTCGAGCTGGGGGTCATCGAGAACACCGGCTTCTCCGGGTACTTCCTGATCGTCTGGGACTTCATCCGGTTCGCGAAGGAACGGGGAATCCCGGTCGGCCCGGGCAGGGGAAGCGCGGCGGGGAGCCTGGTCGCCTATTGCCTCCGGATCACCGAGATCGACCCTCTCGAGTACGGGCTGCTGTTCGAACGGTTTCTCAACCCGGAACGGATCAGCCTCCCGGACATCGACTGCGACTTCTGCAAGGACCGCCGGGACGAGGTATTGCGGTACGTGGAGGAACGGTACGGGAAGGAGAACGTCGCCCAGATCATCACGTTCGGAACGATGAAGGCCCGGGCTGCGGTACGCGACGTCGGACGCGTGCTCGAAATGCCGTACGCGGACGTGGACCGGATCGCGAAGCTTATTCCGCCCGACCTGGGGATGACGATCGACCGGGCCCTTGCGGTGGAGCCGCGGCTCGGCGAGCTGATCCGGGAAAACCCCAAGGTCGCCGACCTTTTCGAATACGCCAAGGGGATCGAGGGACTTTCCCGGCATGCCTCCACCCATGCCGCAGGCGTCGTCATCGCCAACCGGCCGATCACCGAGTACGTGCCCCTCTACCGGAACTCGAACGGCGACATCACGACGCAGTTCCCGATGCAGCACATCGAGAAAGTGGGGCTGGTCAAGTTCGATTTCCTGGGCCTGCGGACCCTGACCGCCATCCACGACGCGTGCGCGCTGATCCGCGAACAGCGGGGAGAGGAGGTTCCCCTGGAGAACCTTCCGCTGACCGATGCGGAGACGTACCGCATGCTCTCCGGCGGAGACACCGCCGGGGTCTTCCAATGCGAGAGCGCGGGGTTCACGGATCTGCTCGTGCGCCTCAAGCCCGACCGCTTCACGCACCTGATCGACGCGGTGGCGCTGTACCGGCCCGGCCCTCTCCAGAGCGGGATGGTGGACGACTTCATCGCACGGCGGCACGGCCGGAAGGCGATCGAGTACCCGGTGCCCCAGTTGGAGGAGATTCTCCGGGAGACGTACGGCGTCATCGTGTACCAGGAACAGGTGATGCAGATCGCCGTTGCGCTCGCCGGGTTCTCGATGGGCGAGGCGGACGTCCTGCGCAAGGCGATGGGCAAGAAGGACGCCGCGCTCATGGAGAAGCAGAAGGTCCGGTTCGGCGAGAAGAAGCCTCGCCAACTCGAGC
>CAYWOT010000340.1:0-2570 GCA_964459975.1 uncultured bacterium | reverse complement strand
CTGGTGCATCGACTGGTATTCGGGGACCCAGATCACGGTTGCCGTCCTGGCCGCGCTCTACTGGAGGAGAAAGACGGGTCTGGGGACGATGATCGAGTTCTCGCAGGTGCAGGCGGCGACCCGGTGCTGCGGCTACGGCGTCCCCATGTACGGCAGGTTCGGCATCGTGCGCCAGCGCTGGGGGAACTGGGACACCCAGCTCTGCGTCCACGGAATCGTCATCTGCGGCAAGACCGACTATCCGGACGAGAAGAATCCCCAGCTCCTGGACGAGGCGCGATACGTGATGATCAGCGCCTTCAACGACCGGGATTTCCAGGAGTTGTGCAAGGTGATCAAGCGCACCGACCTCTACACGAAGTACCAGACGCACAAGCTGCGAGTGGAGGCGGAGGCCCAGGTGGAGATCTACCAGGAGATCGAGAAATGGGCGTCGGACAAGAGCCGGTCCGAAGTGGTGAAGATCCTTACGGACGCCGGACTTCTGGCGATGCCGATCATGAACGACCGGGAAGTCTACGAGTCCCCGCACTTCCGCGAGAGAGGCACCGTCCGCTGGATGGAGGATCCGCTCTACGGGGACATGGTGGCCCATAGTTCCTACAGTTGCGGGCTGATGGCGAAGACCCCCAGACGGAAGCTGTGGGAGATGCGTCCCGTCGGGGCGGACAACGTGAAGGTCCTGCACGAGCTACTCGGGTATCCGCTGAGCACCCTGAAGGAGTGGGACGCGAAAGGGTTCATTTAAATTTCGCCCCGACCGGGAGGACGAGAACGATGTGCGACATCATCTGGTGCAAGAAGTGCGAGACCGTGAACTACCTCGACCCCTTCAACTTCTGGAACTGGGAGGGGACGATCAACTGCGCGGGGTGCAACCAGAACTATTCCATTCACATGATCCAGGGCCACATGTACAAGGGGCCCGACGAGAAGCCCGCGGGCAAGCCCGACATTTCCCCGCTGTACGCCGACAAGCCGCTCAGCGGGTACGAGAGATACCTGCCCGGCGTGGAAGGAAAGACCCGGCCGTATCGGTGCCTACCGCGCGAGACCTATCTGGGGAAGGCCGATGTCCGCCACTTCAGCATACGGAACCGGCCGCTCCGGGCGTGGCCGAACCAGCCGCCGACGAAGAAGCTGGCCGGGTCGAGGGGATTCTCCTGGAATCCGGAAACGGAAGCGCCCGACGTCTGGAAGGAGTACCGGGAGAAGCTCGCGCGCGGGGAAGTCAAAGACTGGTGAACGCGGGAAAGGAGGAAGGGATCTCATGGCGGAGAAGCGAGGGACGCCGAAGGAA
Organism: uncultured bacterium; assembly: GCA_964459975.1. Lineage (GTDB taxonomy): Bacteria > Desulfobacterota > Deferrimicrobia > Deferrimicrobiales > Deferrimicrobiaceae > CSP1-8. The sequence continues at coordinate 1,270 of CAYWOT010000340.1, read as the reverse complement.
TTCCTGGATGCCATCCTGGTGCCGGAAAAGAAGTCCGACCACGTCTGCTGGACGTGCAACTTCTACAAGCCGGTGCTCAAAGGGTCCAGCTTTCCCCCGGCCGACATCATCGGGTGGTGCAAGAAGATCCACTGGCCCCACTACTGGTGCATTCCGGAGCAGCGCGTGATCACGAAGTGCTACGCCTATGAAGCCAAATAGCGAGCTTACCGAGCTGAAGCGGATCATCCTCTCCTGGAGGGAGAGATACGGCGAGATCGCCCAGGAAACCGGAGGAGGAGAATTCCTCTGGAAGGATTTTCGGGAGGAGATCGAGGAGATGGCCTTCCCGTACGTCGCGAGGCTGTTCCGGGCGGGCGCCATCGATGAAGACGAACTGACTGATTTCCGGCTCTATTGCCGGGGCCAGGTCGAGGAGCTGTCGAGGATTGTCGGAGAGGAGGCAGGCGATGCCTGAACGGTGCAGGATTTCGGTCTGTGGTTTCGACCCCATGCTCGTCAAGGGGTACGTGAAGACCGGGGCCAGGGCGCTCTGGTGGTATCTCCCGGACGAACTCCACGCGGACTACAACGTCTCCCCGGGGGATCGGATCCGAGGGACGCTGATCGCGGTATATGACCACAAGGGAGAGAAGACGGCCGCTCCCGCCGAGCCGTACGAGTGGCTCACCGCGACGGAGTCCGGACTCGCCGTCCTCATCCCCGCCCCCGTGATCACGAAATACGAGCTTACCGAGTTTCATTTTCTCGAACTGACCGTCGAGAAGGTCGTGCGGATGGAAAACGGCGACACGGTCCAGTCGGAGGAAGACGTCTATCCGGGCAAGGAGATGCGGCGCAAGTTCTGGCCGCAGGAGAAGATGAAGCTGGACTTTTCGTTGAACTACGTTGCCCCGTAAAGGAGACACGGCGTCCCTCTCCCCTTGCGCCGTTCTCCCCCTTACCGGCCGGGACAAAAGGCGTCTCGCCACGCGGGGGGAGAGGGACGGACCCGCCGGAACGGCGGGGGATCCGCATGGAAAGGGAGAGTTCCGATGGAGAACGAGGCGCGTGCGGAAGCGAACCGGGAAGGGTGGCAGCCGCTGTCCGGAGTTCTCGGGACTTCCGATCCGTTTTTCGACAAGACCCTCTTCTGGGAGGGATACGACAGTTCCTCCAACATCTACGCGGTGGCCGGAGAGTCGCTTGCGATCATCGACCCTGGGAACGACTACACGGCTCTCCTGGAGCTGTTCCGGCGCGGGTTCGACCCTTGGGACGTCCGGACGAT
>CAYWOT010000339.1:0-2579 GCA_964459975.1 uncultured bacterium | reverse complement strand
TATTCGGAGAAGCAGTGCGTCTTCCTGTTCCGCAAGGTCCGCAAGGCTCTCCCGCCGCGCGGGTCCGCCATGGTCCAGGAGTTTCTCCTGGAAGGGGACGGAACGTCTCCCCCCGGGCCGGCCCACTTCTCGGTTCACATGGTGGCGGTGACCGAGGGCGGGCAGGCGTACACGGCCGCGGAAATCGCCGCCATGTTCCGGGCGGCCGGATTCGCGCGGGTGCAGGAAGGCAGGCCGGACGCCGGAGGAGTCGGCATCGTCCGGGCCTTTGTCTGACGTGCGCGGCACCGCTCCCTCCAAGTCGCTTCTGACTTCGGTCTTTCTCGCCGCGGTCGCCTCGGTGGAGCCCGGGCGCCTGGTTGCGGACGCGTTTCGGCGCGAATCGGAGACGTTTTCGCCGGCCGGCGCCGCGGGCCGCCTTCTGCTCGTCGGCGGAGGAAAGGCCGGTCGTCCGATGGCGCAGGCCGCGCTCGAAGCTCTGGGCGGCGGGGTTGCGGCAGGGGCGGTCGCCGTGCCCCGGGGGCAGGGAGGTTCGCTGGGGACCGTTCGGCTCATCGAGGCGGGGCATCCGCTTCCCGACGACGGCAGCCGGGCGGCGGCGCAGGCGATGCTGGACCTGCTCTCCGGAGCCGGGCCGGGCGACCGGGTGATCGCCCTGGTCTCGGGCGGCGGCTCCGCGATGATCTCGGCGCCCGCGGAGGGAATCTCCCCGGAGGACAAGGAGGCGGTGGTCCGCCGGATGCTGCAGTCGGGAGCCGACATCGCCTCGTTCAACGCGGTCCGCAAGCACCTGTCCCGCGTCAAGGGCGGCCTGCTGGCGCGCGCCGCGCACCCGGCGGCGGTCCGGGGGCTGCTGCTGTCCGACGTTCCGGGCGACGACCCTTCCGTCATCGCGTCCGGGCCGTTTTCCCCCGACCCGACGACGTACGCCGACGCGATCGCGATCCTGGCCGGACGCGACGTGCTCCGCGCGATTCCGCCCGCCGCCCGCGCACACCTCGAGGCGGGACGGGACGGGAGGGTTCCCGAGACCCCCAAACCGGGCGACGAGGCGTTTGGCCGCGTGGTCCTCTCCGTCATCGGCTCCAACCGGTCCGCGCTCGACGCCGCGGCCGTGGCGGCCCGAGAGGCGGGAGCGGGCACCGTCCGCGTGCTGCCCGGTTTTCTGCGGGGCGAAGCAAGCCGGTGTGCGCGGGCGTTCGTGGAGGAGCTGCGGGCGGCGCGGCGGGAGGCTCCGGCGGATCGCGCGGTCGCGCTGATCGCCGGAGGCGAGACGACGGTGACGGTGCGCGGCGGCGGCAGGGGAGGCCGCAACCAGGAGTTCGCCCTGGCCGCGGCCGTGGAAATGGACGGCGAGGCGGGGATGGCGATCCTTTCGTGCGGGACGGACGGGGTCGACGGCCCCACCGACGCGGCGGGCGCGTTCGCCGACGGCACGACGTGCGCCCGCGCCCGGTCCGAGGGCCTGTCGCCCCGGGATCACCTGGACCGCAACGACGCCTACCCCTTCTTCCGCGCCTTGTCCGATCTCGTCGTGACCGGGCCGACGGGAACCAACGTGACCGATGTCGCGGTGGGAATCAGCGCCGCTTCCTCGGAGGCCGACTGACTTCGTTCCGGTCGCCCGGGCGGGCGAGCGGCGCGCCGGGCGCCAAAACGCGTTCGGGGGGCCGGGGCCGCTCGGCGAGGAAGCGCCGGAATCCCTCGGCGGCGGAGCTCAAGGGGCTTTTGCGCAGGTAGAGCATGTAGATGCGGCGCCGCAGGTTCAGATCCGAGACCCGGACCGCGCACAGGTGGCCGATCATCACCTCGAGCGTCACGGCCATCGATGACACGATCGAGACCCCCAGATTGGCCGCCACCACCTTCTTGATGGCCTCGGTGCTTCCCAGCTCCATCGCGTGCGTCAGGGAGACGCCCGCGCCCCCCAGCTCCTCCTCCATGATCTCCCGGGTTCCGGATCCCTTTTCGCGGAGGATGAAGATCTCTTCCGTGAGCATCCGGGCGGAGACGGAATCCCGGGAGGCCAGCGGATGCAGGGGCGATACGATCAGGACGAGGTCGTCCTCCAGGTACGTGTCCGTCGCGAGCTCCGGGACGGGCACGGGCGGCCCGACGAAGCCCAGGTCCGCCATGCCGGCCGAGACGTTGCGCAGGACCTCTTCCTTGTTGGAGATCGTGAGGCTGATCTCGATGCCCGGGTACTGCGACTTGAACTCTCCGAGCACGTCGGGAATCATGTAGATGCCGATGGTGCTGGCCGCGTTGATTCGAAGATGGCCGCGGATCAGGCCCTTCAAGCCGTCGATTTCCTCCCGGGCTTCCGTCAGGAGCTGAAAGACCCGCATGGCGTACTGCTGCAGAATCTGGCCGGCCTCCGTGAGGGCGAGAAAGCGCCCCTTGCGCACGAACAGGTGCATCCCGAGCTCCTCCTCCAGCGCGAGGATCTGCCGGGACACGGCGGGCTGGGTGAGATGCAGCTCGCCCAACGCCCGGGAGATCCCCTGGAACCTTGCGACTGCGAGAAAGGTGCGGAGGTTCGACAGATTGACATCCATGGCCTCTGCCTCCCGGTCGTT
>CAYWOT010000338.1:0-2587 GCA_964459975.1 uncultured bacterium | reverse complement strand
GGCCGCAGCCGGATCGGGCAAGACCCGGGTGATCGTCGAGCGGATCCTCCGGCTCCTCCGGGAAGGCGTTCCTCCCCGGCGGATCGTCGGAATCACCTTCACCAACCGGGCGGCCGACGAAATGCGGGAGCGCGTGGGCAGGGCGGCCGGGGAGGACATCCCCTGGCTGGGAACCTTCCATGCGTTCGGAGCGGCCCTTCTGCGCCGCTTCGGAAGCCGGATCGGTCTTCCCCGCGGGTTCGCCATCTACGACGCGCGGGACCAGCTCGACCTCATCCGGCAGGTCCTCGCGGACGCCCGGATCGACGAGAAGAAGATCCCGCCGGCCCGCTTCGCCTCGGTCCTCGAACGGGCGAAGCGCGAGGGGGTTCCCTTCGCGTCGGCGGCGGCCGCGCGGGGATGGCCTCTCGCCGACAAGGCGGCCGCGGCGGCCGAGGCATACGGCGCCGCACTTGCAGCAGCCGGGGCGGTCGACTTCGCCGACCTGATCCGGCTTCCCCTCGCGCTCTTCCGGCAGGCGCCCGACGTCCGCGACGCGGTACGGGGCGAAATCCGGCACCTGCTGGTCGACGAGTTCCAGGACGTGGATCGGGCTCAGGCCAAGCTTACGGCGGAGATCGCCGCGGCGGCCGAATCGTTCTGCGCCGTGGGCGACGAGGACCAGTCGATCTACGGTTGGCGCGGCGGCTCGGCCGGCCCGATGCTGTCGTTCGAGCGGGATTACCCGGGCGCCGAGGTCCTGTTCCTGCGCACGAACTACCGCTGCCGGTCCTCCATCCTCAGGGCGGCGGACCATGTCATCTCGGCGAACCGGAGGCGGAGGGCGAAGGAGATCCGCGCCGTCCGCGGCGAGGGGGATCCTCCGCGGGTCTGTCTCTACGAAGATGCTGATGCGGAGGCGGCCGGCGTGGAACGGGAGATCGGCGCCGAGATCCGGCGCGGCACGTCCCCGTCCCGCATTTCCGTGTTCTACCGCGTCAACGCGCAGTCGCGGCCCCTGGAGGATGCCCTGCGAAGGACCGGAATTCCGTATGCGCTCCGGGGCGCGCTCTCGTTCTACGACCGGGCCGCAGTCCGGGACGCGGCCGCATACCTGCGGTGGTTCCTGAACCCCGAGGATCCGGTTTCCCTGAAAAGGCTTCTCAAGGCGCCGCGGAGGGGAGTGGGAGAGGTGACGCTTTCGCGCGCACGCCTGGCGTCGCAGGCCGCGGGCGTTCCGTTTTCCCGGGAGCTCGAGCGGATTCCTGCGGTTGCGGCCCTCCTTTCATTCCGAGACCGGTGGCGTTCGACGCTTGCCGGGCGCCGGCCGGGAGAGGCGCTGCGGCACCTCCTCGCCGGGTCGGGGTATCTCGAATGGCTCGGCGACGTATCGCCGGCGGGACGGCCGGAGGACCGGGAGAACGTCGAGGAGTTCCTCCGCCTGGCGGACGCATCGCCCGGGACCGGAGAGGAGGCCCTGGGGGACTTCGTGGAGCGGGTCTCCCTCGCGCCCCCGGAAAACGGCGATTCCGGCGCGTGCCGCGAAGCCGTCCAGCTGATGACGATGCACAACGCCAAGGGGCTGGAGTTCGACGTGGCCTTTCTCGTCGGGCTCGAGGAAAGGCTCCTTCCCCACTCCCGCTCCGCGGACGCCGACCTCGACGTGGAGGAGGAGCGCAGGCTGTTCTATGTAGCGCTCACCCGGGCGCGCGAGAAGGCCCATCTTTCCCTCGCCCGCCGCAGGGCCCTCTTCGGGTCCTTCCGCGACGCGGTCGCCTCGCGGTTCCTGTCCGAGATCCCCCGCGATCTCCTTCGGTGGGATGCGGCATCCTTCCGCCACCCGGGGCCCCGCAGTGGGTCGGAACCGGCCGTCGGGGCGCACGGCGGCGGCCCGCGCCGCACGGCGGCGCGGGAGCCGTCCCGGAGCGGTCCCTCGCGCGCAGCCGGCGCCGGAGCGCGGGTTCGCCACCCGGTCTTCGGGGAGGGGCGCATCGAATCCGTGGAAGGCGAGGGAAGCGGCCGGAAGATCACGGCCTTCTTCCCGGGCCACGGACGAAAACGGATCCTCGTGCGCGCCGTGAAGATGGACATCGTTTCCTGAACGGCGGCGTGCGAGAGCGTTCGGTTCCTCGCGGGCTTCCCGAACCGCATTCCCGCGGCGGTCATCTCACGCGGGACCGCCACGGCGCCGGAGCGGGAACCGCGGCTTCCGGGCCGGCGAGGAGGAGCGGGTTTGCGGATCCCCGGACCGTTGGAGGAAGATGAGGACCATCACGGGCGCAACAGAAGACGCAGTCGGGACCGCCCGCCGCCGCGGCGGGAGGGCGGTGTTCGCCGCCGGCCTGATCGCGATTCTGATCGTCGGCAGCCGCTCCCCCGGGGCATGCGCCGCGTCCGTTCCGGGCGAGGGGGACCCCGCCGTCCGGCCCGGCGGGGCGTTCGCCTTTTCCGTCCCCGGGGACGGGAACCCGGGCGTCCGCGGGGATGGCGGCGGCTCGGCGGCGGACGATGACACGCCGTACCGGACCCCGCTTGCCGGTGAGCCGTTCCACACGACCTTTCTGGGCAGAAGCGTCGACATCCCACGGCGGGACCGAGGCAATCAGCG
>CAYWOT010000337.1:0-2588 GCA_964459975.1 uncultured bacterium | reverse complement strand
GAGAAGAACATCACCGTGCTGTCCCTGAACCCGTCCGCCGTCGCCACGGAGCGGATCCAGCGCGGGGCGGGCGTGTTCGACAAGGGATCGCGCGCGCGCCGGAAGGTGGGGAGAAACGTCTCCCCCGAAGCCCTGGAGCGCGACACCCTCGACCGGACGGTCGGCCGCGAATTCGTCCTTCCGCGCGACTTCGCCCGGGTGGCCCTCGAGATGCAGCAAGTCGCCTTCCGCCGTACGGAGGGGGGGCAACGCATCCCCATGGGAGGCGTGACCTACGAGCAGCCTCCCGGCGTCTTCCCGTCCCCCGCGGCGCTGTCGCGGTATCCGGACATGGTCGGGAAAGTCGCCCTGGTCACCGTCCATCGTCTCAACGCCGGCGATGCGGCGTTGTTCGAGACGACCGTGCGCGCCCTCGGCCGCGCCGGAGCGAGTGTCGTCCTCGCGGGAGAGCGATCCGGGGAGCTCGACCGCATCGCGCTTCCGATCAATGCGGCCGGCGGCGAGGGCATGGCCACCGTGTGCCCCGCGAACCTCGGGAGCCCGGCGGAGGTCCAGGCGCTGTTCGACGGACTGCCGCGCATCGACCTGCTTCTGCACTGGACGGGCAGCGTCGACTGGAAGCGGCCGCTGACCACCCTTCCGTTCGGGGAATGGACCGCCGCCGTCGACCAGTTCGGCTACGTTCCACGCCTGCTCTGCTGGCAGGCGGAGCGGCGGATGGACCGCGACGGCGTGAACGGCTCGATCGTGATCGTCGGCCCCGACCTCTCCGGCGTTCCGTCCATCCGGGAACGCAACCTCGTCCAGGTGTTCCAGGCGATGCTTCGTCCGGCGGTCGCCACCGAGTCGATGGAGCGCGCCCTTATGCGAAAGGCGCAGGCGGACGCCGCAGCCCCGTCGCGCGTGGCGGCGGTCAACATCGGCCTGGTCCTCCCCGGCAGGACCGACGGCAGAAACCGGCAGGCCGATCCCGCCCGGACGGCGGCGACCATCCTGTGGCTCCTTGGCGAAGGGAAGCGGGTATCGGGGGCGGCGCTGCTGCCGGACGAGCAGAACAGCCTCGCGCGCCTGCCCGAGGAGCCGCAGGCGCTGGCGGATTCGATGGCCGGAAAGGTGGCCGTGGTCACCGGCGGAATCCGGAACCTCGGGAAGGAGATCTCGCTGCGCCTCGCCGCCGAGAGGGCCACCGTGGTCGCGGCGAGCAGGCGACCGGTACCCGGCGCCTCGGCCGGAGAGAAGGCGGACCGGGCGAACGCGGATCTTGCGGCGGCCGACGCGGCCTTGTCGGCCATGCGCTCGCGGGGTGCGCGGTCCCTCTGGATCGACGCGGACGTGGCGCGCTTCCGCAGCATCCGGACGCTGATCGAGGAAACGCGCAACCGGTTCGGGCGGATCGACGCCTTCGTCAACAACGCGGGCGCGGGCGGCGACTTCTCGCGGATCGGGGACGTCCTTCGCGGCCATCGCGCAAGCTGGGACGCGGTCCTGCGAAGCAACTTCCTCGGGCCCTGGTTCGCCGCCTCGCTGCTGCGGGAGGTCATGCGAAAGCAGGACGGAGGCGGGACGATCGTAAACGTCTCCACGCACTACGCCGACCATCCGTACCTGTTCCGGACCATCTACACCGTGTCCAAGATCCTCCTGAAGGCCCTCACCCAGATCCTGCGGGACCCGTTGGCCGCGGAGCGGATCGCGATCGCCGACGTGGCTCCGACCCTGATCGCCGGTCCGCGCATGGACTGGGTAATGAACAACTATGCGACCCACCTCGCCTCACAGTTCGAGGGAGTTCCCGGCGTCCGGGCCGCGGAGGCGCGGGCGCTCCAGGAACGGTTCGTCCGGTCGTTCGACCGTTCGCTTTCCCCGGAACAGAGGGAGCGGGCGGGCTCCGCCTTCCTCTCGGCCGTTCGGACGGGCAGGATGTCCCGGTCCGCGGCGGCGGAGACGGAGGCGTGGTACGGGCGCACCCGGAAATGGTTCCGTTCCACCGTGCCCGCCGACCCTCCCACCAACGGCCAGGTGGCCGACGCCGTTTGTTTCGCGGTCAAGAACGCGCGCTTTCTGGAGGACCCTTTTCTCGCCGTGACCGCCCTCCCGGGACTTTCCTCGTTCCCCCCCGTGCCCTCCGCGAGAAGACGGCCCCTGTCCGGGGAGACCGTTCTGCTTCTTTGCATCGGAGCCGCGGGAGACGGCCAGCTTCCGGCAGCCCTCGGGACGGTGCTCGCGCGCGCCGGGGCGCGAACCCTGCTCCTGCGGGAATCCGGAACGCAGCGCGGCCGCGTCGACATCACGCGGCCGCCGCCCCGGAGCCGGGCGGGACGCGGAAAGCGGCCTCCCGAGGCGTTGTCCCGCGAACTCGACCTTTCGGACCCCCGGATCCTCGAGCCGTGGATGGACACCGCCCTTCTGGGCGAGCTTCCTCCGGCCGGCGCGGTCCTGTTCGCGGGGACGGCGGCGGACGGCAAGGCAATCCTGCGGTTTACACAGGACGACATGGAGAGGTTCGTGCTCCACCTGACCAAGGCGCTGAGCGTATTCACCGAGTCGACGCGGACGGTCCGGGACGACGGGCACGTGATCGTGGTCAT
>CAYWOT010000336.1:1932-2589 GCA_964459975.1 uncultured bacterium | reverse complement strand
CTCCCTTTCCCCCGTTCCGGAAGCACAGGGCGACGCCGCGGAACTGCAAGCCGGCGCGGGGCTCGTAGGAAAAGGCCGCGACCGCCACGTCGGGACTTCTCGAGAGCTGCCGGCGGCCTCCGACCATGGCCCGCGGAAACAGGTCCGGCTCGATCCGTCCCAGGCCGCGGACCACTCCGGCGGCCTTTCCTTCGATCGCCGCGAGAGGCCTGACGCTCACGACGGCCAAGGCGCCGCCGCCCGCGCCCGACCGGAAGGCGACGAAAGCGCCGCCGCCGCGTTCGCGGACCTCCCATCCCTTCGGATGCGGAACGACGAGCCCGCTTTGCCCTCGGTAGACCGTCCATCCCGACGGCAGGGTGATCCGGGACCCGTCCTGCGGCCCCGGTCGTCCTACGCCGTACAGGTCCCCGGCGGATCCGCCACGCGGAGCGACGAGCGATACGCACAGGCTGCAGACAAGGACAAGAGCCGCGGACACGGAAACCGCTCGACGAGCCATCTCCCGACCTCCATCCGGCGTTCACCGCGACGTCCCCGTTCTTCGTCCCGGGTGGATCCGGGCGCCCGAAGGCCGATTATAGCCGACTCTCCGCGAGGTTGCATGTCCCTTTCCGAATTCCCGAAGCCCCCGGCCCCACGCGAAGCGCGCGGGCA
>CAYWOT010000336.1:0-1922 GCA_964459975.1 uncultured bacterium | reverse complement strand
GTGCGCGGCGTGGCCCTGTCTTCTCACGGATCCGCCGCGACCCGGTCGGCGCCGCGCGGCGCCAGCGCCCGGTCGCCGCCCCAGCCTCCGCCCATCGCGACGAACAGCTGTGCGGTGTCCTGGTACCGCTGCGCCCGGGCGCGGGCGTACCCGAGTCTCGCCTGCTGGTAGGCGCGCTCCGCGTCGAGAAGCTGGAGCAGGTCCGATTTGCCGGCCCGGTAGCTCAGCCGCTGGAGCCGAAGCGCCGTCGCCGACGTATCGAGCGCCTGCTTCTGCGCGCTCACCAGATCGGCGTCGTGCGTAAGCGCGCGCAGCACGTCGGCGACCTGCCCGAAGGCGGCGAGAACCGTCTGCCGGTACGTGGCGGCCGAAGCGCGGAACGCATCGACGGCTCCCTGCTTTTGCGCCTCGAGCGCGCCGCCGTGAAAGATCGGCGCCGTGAGGCCGGCCGCCAGGCTCCAGAACCGGCTCGAGCCCTCGAAAAGCGTGGAGGCCGACAGCGATTCGACTCCGAGCGACCCGCTGAGCGTGATGTTCGGGTACAACTGCGCGGCGGCGACCCCGATCGCGGCGCTGTCCGCGTGGAGTTGCGCTTCGGCCGCCAGGATGTCCGGCCGCTGGTGCACCAGGGCCGAAGGAACGCTCACCGGCAGGTCCGCAGGAAGCGTGAACTCGGCCAGGTCGAAATCCGGCGGCGCCCACTGAGCGGCAAATCGGCCGGCCAGCACGGACAGCGCGTGGCGGGCCACGCTGAGCTGCTGTTCCAGCGGCGGGAGCTGGGTCCGGTCGTTGGCGAGCTGGCTCTCCGCGGTCAGGACGTCGAGCCTGGCGACCTTGCCCCCCTCGAATTTCAGGCGCACGAGCTCCAGGTTGCGCTCGTCGTCGGCGACGATGTCCCTCACCGCGCCGAGCTCAAGGCGGGCGGACGCGATGTTGATCGCCTGGGTCACGGCGTTGCCCGTCAGCGTAAGATAGGCGGCCGCGAGTTGATAGCGCTGGTTCTCCGCAAGCGCCTCCTGCTGCTCCACGCGCCGGCGGGTCCCCCCGAATGCGTCGGGCACGAAGCTCACGGTCGGGCCGACCGAGTAAAGGTTGAAGGTCTGCGCCGCCGTCGCCGCCTGGCCGCCGCCGAAGCGGGACCCGCTCGTCTGCTGACGTTCCGCCGACGCGGAGGCGTCGATCTGCGGGTAGAAGCCTCCGCGCGCCTGGATCACCGCCTGCCGTGCCCGGGCCAGCGTGGCCCGTGCGGCGGAAAGCGTCGGGCTGTCGGCGATCGCCCGCTCGAGAACCTCGTTCAGGCGCTCGGATCCGAGCGCCTTCCACCAGCGCGCCGGGACCGCCCGCCCGGCGATCAGCCGCTGCGCCGGCTCTCCTTGCCCGGGCGACAGCGCCCGCGCCGTTTCGGCCGAACCGTAATTCTCGACCGCCGGCGGCGCGGGCCGCACGAAATCGGGTCCGACCGCGCAGCCGGCGAGCGCGGCGGCCAGTCCCACGGCCAGGAAGACCGCCCTGCCGCTTGTCGCGGACCGGAAGCGCGGGGTGCCGATCGACCGGCGCACGGAGCGCGTCCTACTCGAACCGCAGGGCTTCGATGGGGTTGAGGTGCGACGCACGCCGGGCCGGGTAGAAGCCGAAGAACACCCCGACAGCGGCCGAGAAGAGGAAGGCGATGACCATCGCCGCCGGCGACAGGAGCGTGGGCCATCCGGCGACGGACGAGATGATTCCGGACACCGCCACCCCGATGACGATTCCGACCACTCCCCCGATCACGCTGAGCAGCACCGCCTCCACCAGGAACTGCAGCAGGACGTGGATGCGGCGCGCGCCGATCGCCATGCGGATGCCGATCTCGCGGGTGCGTTCGGTGACCGATACCAGCAGGATGTTCATGATTCCGATGCCCCCGACCAGGAGAGAGA
>CAYWOT010000335.1:0-2592 GCA_964459975.1 uncultured bacterium | reverse complement strand
GATTTCTCGTACGAGGTGTCCCGGAGCCTCTGCGCCTGCGAGGGGGCCATCCTGGTCGTCGACGCCTCCCAGGGCGTGGAGGCGCAGACCCTCGCCAACGTGTACATGGCGCTCGGCCAGAACCTGGAGATCATTCCGGTGCTGAACAAGATCGACCTTCCCAACGCGGAGCCCGAGCGCGTCCGGCGGGAGATCGAGGATGTGGTCGGTCTCGACACGACGGGGATTCTCGCCGTCAGCGCCAAGACCGGAGACGGGGTGCCGGACATCCTCGAGGCCGTCGTGCGCCGCGTTCCTCCGCCTTCCGGAACCGAAAACGCGTCCGCGAAAGCGCTCGTCGTCGACTCCTGGTTCGACAACTACCAGGGGGTGATCATCGTCGCGCGGATGTTCGACGGCACGCTCTCCCCCGGGCAGCGGATCGCTTTCATGTCCACGGGGAGGACGTTCGAAGTCCAGAAGGTCGGGGTCTTCGCGCCGCATGCGAAGCCGGTGGACTCCCTGGGACCCGGTGAAGTCGGATTCGTGATCGCCAACATCAAGGACGTCACGGAGACCAAGATCGGGGATACGATCACCGACGCGAAGCGCCCCACCGCGGTTCCGCTGCCGGGGTTTCAGGTGATGCGGCCGATGGTGTTCGCGGGGCTCTACCCGGTCCTCTCGGACCAGTACGGTCCGTTGCGGGTCGCGATCGAAAAGCTGCGCCTGAACGACTCCTCTTTCACGGCCGAGCCGGAGACGTCCGTGGCCCTGGGCTTCGGATTCCGGTGCGGGTTCCTCGGCCTGCTTCACATGGAGATCATCCAGGAGCGCCTGGAACGCGAGTACGGGATGGAACTCATCACGACGGCGCCGACGGTCGGATACCGGGCGGTCCGCAGAGACGGCGAGGTCGTAAACGTGGACAGCCCGGCCAGGCTTCCGGAGCCTCTGGACCTCGACTGCATCGAGGAACCGGTGATCCTGGCCACGATCCACCTGCCGTCGGACCACCTCGGACCGGTGCTCAAGCTGTGCGAGGAGCGGCGTGGGCTCCAGCGGCAGATGAAGTTTGTCTCGTCGAACCGCGTGATCCTCGAGTACGAGCTGCCGCTCAACGAGGTCGTCCTCGACTTCTACGACAAGCTCAAGACCGGGTCGCGCGGGTACGCATCGATGGACTACGAGCTACTCGCCTTCCGGCGCGCCGACCTGGTGAAACTGGACATCCTGATCAACGGCGAGAAGGTGGACGCGCTGTCGCTGATCATCCACCGTGCCCAGGCGTACCACAAGGGACGCGACGTCGCGGAACGCCTGCGGCGGCTGATTCCCCGCCAGCTGTTCGAGGTGGTGATCCAGGCGGCCGTCGGCTCGAAGGTGATCGCGCGGGAAACGGTCCGACCGATCAGCAAGAACGTCGTCGCGAAGTGCTACGGTGGCGACGTCACGCGGAAGCGGAAGCTGCTGGAGAAACAGAAGGAGGGGAAGAAGCGGATGAAACAGGTCGGTATCGTCGAGATCCCTCAGGAGGCCTTTCTGTCGATTCTGAAGGTCCAGGAATAATGGGGGCGAAGGGATCCAGGAATCCGGAAGCGGCCGGCGCGGCCACGGCGGTGCACACGAAGGGAAAGCTGCGGGAATACGTCGAGGCGTTTGCGGTCGCCCTCCTCATCGCCCTCCTGGTGCGCACGCTGGTCATTCAAGCCTTCAAGATCCCGTCGGCCTCGATGGAAAACACCCTGCTCATCGGCGATCACATCTTCGTCAACAAATTCCTCTACGGGTACCATATTCCGTTCACGGAAGGGCGGATCCTCGAGTTCACGAAGCCGCACCACGGGGACATCATCGTGTTCGTCTTTCCGGAGGATCACACCAAGGATTTCATCAAGCGGGTCATCGGCGTCCCGGGCGACACGGTCGAGATCCGGCACAAGGTCGTCATTCTCAACGGCAAGCCCCTGCACGAACCTTATGCCCGGTTCGTGGACAGTGACGGGGGCGTATATGTGCCCGGGAGGGACGACATGGCGCCGTTGCACGTCCCGCCGCACCGGTATTTCGTGATGGGCGACAATCGGGACCGGTCGTACGATTCGCGGTTCTGGGGCTTCGTCGGGGAGGATGCGATCATCGGGAAGGCGCTCATCATCTACTTTTCCATCAACTGGAACGCGGAGCCGAGGTGGTACCAGGTGTGGGACTACCCGGACATGGTGCGGTGGAACCGCATCGGCAAGGTCTTGCACTAGCGGCGATGGAAAGGTGCGGCTCTTTCCGCTGTTGCGGTTGACGAACGCCGCGATCGGCGGTATGATGTTTTCAGCCTTTTAAGCTAATCCCGTGAGGTTAGCAAAGGATGAGCGTCAAGGACAATGTCGGCCGACGGTGCCTCCCTGGATGATCGGGGAGGTTTTTTTTTGCCCGCCGTAAACCGTGGCACTCCTTGAGAAGAGGTCAGACGACATGCAGAAAGGCAACGTGAAGCTGATTCTGGACGGCAAGGGGGTGGACCGGGTGGTCACCCGCCTGACGCACGAGATCCTCGAAAAGAACAAGGGGGCCGAGGAGCTCGCGCTCATCGGGATCTGCTCCGGGGGGGTGCCG
>CAYWOT010000334.1:2294-2596 GCA_964459975.1 uncultured bacterium | reverse complement strand
GTCCGCGTGGTCCGGGCCCTCGAAGTGGCCGGGATCACCGGCGAGGCGCCGAGCGTCCTTCGGGCCGGCTGGGCCGCCGCGCGATCCCGGTTCCCGGTCCTGTTCCTGGTCCTGTCGCCCGAACGGGCCGCCTTGTACCGCCGCATCGATCTGCGGGTGGACGCGATGTTCGGGGCCGGACTCGTCGAGGAGGTTCGCGGACTCCTCGACCGGGGATTTCGCCGCACGCTTCCCAGCATGGGCGCCCTCGGGTACCGGCACGTCGTCGCTCACCTCCTGGACGGGGTTCCCCGGGAACGGGC
>CAYWOT010000334.1:0-2284 GCA_964459975.1 uncultured bacterium | reverse complement strand
CGGTGGAGCGCATGAAACGGGACACGCGCCGGTACGCGAAGCGGCAGGTGACGTGGCTTTCCGCGGAGCCCGGGGCGGACCGGATCGCGGCGACCGACCCTTTTTCGGCGGCCGCGGAAATGACGAGAAAGTACTTGTTCTGAGACCGTTTTTGCCATAAATTACGAATTTATCCCCTGCCAGGAGCGCGGATGATTCTCCAATACCTCGACTTCGAGCGGCCGATCGTCGATCTGGAAACCCGTCTGGAGCAGCTTCGGCGGCAGGACGACGGCAGCGACAAGCACGTCCGCGACGAGGCGGAGAAGCTCGAAAAGAAGATCGCCAAGATCCGCAAGGAGATCTTTTCCAACCTCACGCGGTGGCAGATTACACAGCTGGCTCGCCATCCGAACCGCCCCTACATGCTCGACTACGTGGGGATGTGCTTCCGCAGCTTCCTGGAGATCCACGGGGACCGGTCCTTCCGCGACGATCCTTCGATCGTCGCCGGCTTCGCCGAGCTCGACTCCGAGAAGGTGGTCCTCATCGGGCAGCAGAAGGGGAGGAACACGAACGACAAGATTCGGCGCAATTTCGGGATGGCGCATCCGGAGGGGTACCGCAAGGCGCTGCGCGTGATGAAGCTCGCCGAGAAATTCCGCCTCCCGGTGATCACGTTCATCGACACGCCCGGGGCGTTTCCGGGGATCGGCGCCGAGGAGCGGGGCCAGTCGGAGGCGATCGCGCGCAACCTGCTCGAGATGGCCCGGCTTGCGACTCCGATCGTCGTCGTGGTGATCGGCGAGGGCGGCAGCGGCGGCGCCCTGGCTCTCGGGGTGGGGGACGAGGTGCTCATGATGGAATACGCGATCTACTCGGTCATCTCTCCCGAGGGATGCGCCTCCATCCTTTGGCGGGACACCGCGGGCGCGGAGACGGCCGCGGAGATGATGAAGATCACCGCGCCGGACCTGAAGAAGTTCGGCGTCGTGGACCGGATTCTCGCGGAGCCGGAAGGCGGAGCGCACCGCGACCCCAAGGCGGCGGCCGAAACGATCCGCGCGGCCTTGATCGAGTCGCTCGCGTCCGTTCGCTCGCTGTCGACCGGCGAACTTCTCGACCGCCGGTACGCGAAGTTCCGCGAGATCGGGCGGATCAAGCGGAAGGCGGGTGGAGGGTAGGTGCCCCCGGACCGGATGAAGGAACTGCGCACCGAAATCGACGCGCTCGACGACGAGATCCTTGCCCTGCTCAACCGGCGGGCGAAGGCGGCGATCGAGGTGGGCAGGATCAAGTCGGAACAGAACCTCCGGTTCTACGTTCCCGAGCGCGAGTTCGAAATCCTGCGACGCCTCGGCGCGGAAAACCCCGGCCCCTTTCCCCGGGAAGCGCTCACCTCGATCTACCGGGAGATCATCTCGGCCTCGCTTGCCCTGGAGAAGCGCCTGACCGTGGCGTTTCTGGGGCCTCGGGCGACGTTCACGCACCTGGCGTGTCTCAAGCATTTCGGAGAAAGCGCCGAACACGTTCCGCAGATCAACGTCTCGGAGGTGTTCGACGCGGTGGAGCGCGGAAACGCGGACTTCGGCGTCGTTCCGATCGAGAACTCGAGCGAGGGCGTCGTCAGCAACACGCTCGACATGTTCGTCGACCACCATCTCCTGATCAGCGGGGAGATCCTCGTGGAGGTGGCCCACGACCTGCTTTCGGTCACCGGTGACATGGAGCATGTGAGGAAGGTCTACTCCCATCCGCACGCGATCGCGCAGTGCCGGACGTGGCTCGAGCGGAACCTGCGGAGCGCGGACGTCTTCGACGTCGAGAGCACCGCCCGTGCCGCGGAGCTGGCGATGGACGATCCGTCGGCGGCGGCGATCGCGGGCGAGGCGGCTGCGAAGATCTACGGACTGAAGTGCATCCGGAAGCGGATCCAGGATAATCCGAACAACGTCACCCGGTTCATCCTGATCGGGAAGATCGCCCCGGAACGGACCGGGAACGACAAGACCTCGATCCTGTTCTCCTCGCGGGACGAGGTGGGAGCGCTCCATCTCATGCTGGAGCCGTTCTCGCGCAACCGGGTCAACCTCACGAAGATCGAATCCCGCCCCGTGAAGAAGAAGGCGTGGGAATACCTCTTCTTCCTCGATCTGGAGGGACATATCACGGACGATCCGGTGGCCAAGGCCCTGGATGAGCTCCGGATGCGCGCCCAGTACCTGAAAATCCTCGGCTCCTACCCCCGGGCGATCTGACCGCGCCGCTGATTTCGGCTCGCGCGCGCCACACCCGGGGAAGGACC
>CAYWOT010000333.1:0-2597 GCA_964459975.1 uncultured bacterium | reverse complement strand
TCACCGGATCTTGAGCGTGCTGATGGCCAGCAGCGCCAGGATGATCGAGATGATCCAGAACCGGACGATGATCTTGGGCTCCGCCCATCCTTTGAGCTCGAAGTGGTGGTGCACCGGCGCCATCCGGAAGATCCGCTTCCGCGTGGTCTTATACGAGAAGACCTGGAAGATCACGGAGAGCGCCTCCATCACGAAGACCCCGCCGACCAGGACGAGGACGATCTCCTGCTTCACCATCACGGCCACGACGCCCAGCGCGGCGCCGATGGACAGCGAGCCGGTGTCCCCCATGAAGACCTGGGCCGGATAGGTGTTGAACCAGAGGAACCCGATGCCCGCCCCGGCCATCGACCCGCAGAAGATGGCGAGTTCCCCGGCCCCCGGCACGTAGGGGATCTGCAGGTAGCTCGCGATCTTGACGTGGCCGGTGAGATACGCGAACAGCATGTAGGTGCCCGCCGCGACGATCGAGGGGCCGATCGCCAGGCCGTCGAGGCCGTCGGTCAGGTTGACGGCGTTGGAGGCCCCGACGATCACGACGATGATGAACGGGATGTAGGCGGCCCCCAGGCTGGGGTGCAGCTTCTTGAAGAAGGGGACGCTCACCGTCTGCGGAACCCCGACGTCCATGTAGATGAGCGTCGCCGCGACCCCGGCGAGCACAAGCTGGCTCCCGAACTTCGCCTTCGCGCTCAAGCCCCGGGAGTCCTTCTGGATCACCTTCCGGTAGTCGTCGAGGAAGCCGACGGCCCCGAAGCCCAACGTGACGAAGACCGCAATCCAGATGTAGGGGTTCGCGAGGTTCGCCCAGAGCACGGTCGGGATCACGACGGCGAGCACGATCAGAAGCCCTCCCATCGTGGGCGTCCCCTCCTTGACGAGGTGCCGCTCCGGCCCGTCCTTGCGGATCGTCTGCCCGATCTGGTGGGAGTTGAGCTCGCGGATGAGCCAGGGGCCGACGATGAAACAGAGGATGAGCGCCGTGATCGAGGCATAGATGGTGCGGAACGTGATGTAGCGGAACACGTTGAAGAACGAATAGTCCGCGTGAAGCGGGTACAGAAGGTGGTACAGCATCCGCTACGTCCACTCCTTTTCCACGGCCTCCGCGACCTCCTCGAGCCGCATCCCCCGGGACCCCTTGACCAGGACGACGTCTCCCGCCCGCAGGGCCCCCATCACCGTTTCCCGAAGCGCCTCGCGTTCCTCCACGTGCACGACGCACGTTTTGTCCATGCCGCCCGAGAGCGCCCCTCGGGCGATCGACCGGGCCTGCGGCCCGTGCGTCACGAGCAGGTCGGGCGCCGTCTCCGCCACCAGGTGCCCGATCCGGCGGTGCGAGGCGGCCGCCGCCGGCCCCAGCTCCAGCATGTCCGCCAGCACCACGACGGCGCGCCGGCCCCGCCGAAGCTCGGCCACGGTCCGCAGGGCCGCCTCCACGGACGCGGGGTTCGCGTTGTACGTGTCGTCCAGGAGAAGCCCTCCTCCCTTCAAGGGGACCGAGCGGAAGCGGCCCGGGCCGCCGGATACCGTCCGGAGGCCCTCCTCCATCTCGTCGGGACGCGCGCCCAGGGCGTACGCGGCGGCCGCGGCGGCCAGCGCGTTCAACAGGTTGTGCTCCCCCGAAAGCGGCAGAAACGACGTGAACGGCCCCGAGGGGGTGCGCACCGCGATCCGCATCCCCCAATCCTCCATGGCCAGGATCCGCCCCGAGATCTCGTTCAAGGGCACGCCGTAGTGGATCCGCGCGGCCCGGCAGCGCGCCGCCTCGCGCATCACCCGCAGGTCCGTCGCGTTCACCACGGCCGTCCCCGTCTCGGGCAGGGCCCGGAACAGGTCGCCCTTTTCCCGCGCGATCCCCTCGAGGCTGCCCAGCCCCTCGACGTGGGCGGGGCCGATGTTCAAGACGACCCCCACGTCGGGAGCCGCGATCTCCGCGAGCCGGGCGATTTCGCCGGGACGGTTGGTGCCCAGCTCGAGCACGGCGGCGTCGTGCTCGCCGGAGAGTTCGAGCAGGGCGAGCGGCAGGCCGATCCGGTTGTTCCGGTTCCCCGGGTTGCGCAGGACGTTGCGGCTGCGGGCGAGCAGCGCCCCGATCATCTCCTTCGTCGTCGTCTTCCCGGAGCTGCCCGTGATCCCGACCAGCGGAATGTGGCGGACGCGCTGTCGATGGGCGCGGGCCAGGTCGCCCAGCGCCTCGACCGGATCGCGCACGACGAGCACCGGCAGCCCGGCCAGCGCCTCCGGAGGAATCCTGCGCGCTCCGTCCTCGGACACGATGGCCGCCCGCGCGCCCTTGCGGATCGCCTCCTCCACGAAGTCGGCGCCGTCGACGCGCTTCCCCTGCAGGGCGACGAAGACGGACCCTTGCCCGACCTCGCGGCTGTCGATCGTGACCGCGCCGATCGGCTCGCGGGAGCAGATCCGGGCCCCGCCGTGCAGCGGCTGCACGGCCCCGTTCACCTGCGCGCACGAAAGCCTTGCCGCGGCCGGCCAGGATCGACCGGTCGACTTCCCGGTCGTCGAAGGGCAGGCTCCGCTCCCCGATGAGCTGGACATTCTCGTGTCCTTTCCCGGCTACCGCAACCGTGTCCCCC
>CAYWOT010000332.1:289-2612 GCA_964459975.1 uncultured bacterium | reverse complement strand
CCGCGTTACCGGCCATCAGCGCCGGGATGCAATCGCCGAACGCGTTGACGACCGCGCAAGCGCCTACCACCGTCCCCCGGCCGCGGGCGCTCGCGGTCCCGAAGCCCCCTTTCATCGCGCGGCCGATCCCGAAAGCCTTGCCCACGGTGGCCCCGGCGCCCGCCCCGACCGATCCGCGCGCCGGCGGGCGTGCGGAGGCTCCGGTCGCGGCCGCGTACGCCATCTCGGGCGTCGGCCGGAACGCGGAGTCGCCGAACGCCAGATCGTAAACGACCGCCGTCGGCACGATCGGAACCACCCCCGCGGCGGTCGCGAACCCGATGCCCCGCTCCTCGAGAAACCGCATGACGCCCGCCGCGGCGTCGAGCCCGAAGGCGCTTCCTCCCGCCAGAACCAGTCCGTGGACGCGGTGGGCAGGATGGGGACCCAAGAGCGAATCCATCTGCCTCGTCCCGGCCGCCCCTCCCCGGATGTCGGCGGCCCCCGTCGCGCCGTGCGGAAAAAGAAGGACCGTGACCCCCGAACCGCGCCCGAGGTCGTGCTCATGCCCCACCAGAACCCCGGCCACGTCGGTAATCGAACCGCGCATCGCCCCTCCGCGATGCGTATATATGACCAGAACGGCCATCGGTTCGTCAATCGTGTTGACGGTGGCACGACTCGGACCGTACACTTTTTGACAGGGATGATCGATATGGCGGAACGACTTGGCGAAAGAATCCTGGCGCTGGACTTCGGCAGCCGCCGGATCGGCGTGGCGGTTTCCGATCCGCTGGGCATCATCGCGCAGCCCCTGGCCCCCATTCTCCGGAAAGGAAACGGCCGGGACATCGAGGCGATCGGCGCCCTCGTCCGCGAATATTCGGCGGTTCTGGTGCTCGTCGGCCTGCCCCTCACCTTGGGCGGCGACGAGGGAACGCAGGCGAAGCGGACCCGGGCGTTCGCGGAGCGGATCCGGGAGCACCTGGAGATCCCGGTCGAGATGTGGGACGAGCGGCTGACCACGGTCCAGGCGGAGCGCCACCTGATCGCTTCGGGCATCCGCCGCGAGAAGCGAAGGGACCTCCGGGACAGCCTCTCCGCCGTCCTGGTCCTGCAGAACGCCCTCGACTACCGGAGTCGGAAGTAGCCCCGGTGCGCACCCGCCATTGGAGCCTGGCCGTCGCGCTCGCCCTGGGCGCCGCGCTCGTCTTCCTGTTTCTCGTGACGGCCCGTCCGCCCCGGGCCCAGTGGCGGGAAACGAAGGTCTTCATCCCGAAGGGGAGCACGTTCCCGGACATCGAGAAGAAGCTCACCGACGAGGGGTTGCTGCGCTACCCGCTGGCGTTCCGCGTCCTCGTGATGGCCACCATGAGCGGCACGAAGCTTCAACACGGCGAATACGCCTTCCCGAATCCGCCCTCCGCCCTCGAGTTGTGGGAGAAGGTCGTAAACGGGGATGTGGCCAAGTACCAGGTGACGATCCCGGACGGGTCCACCATCTATGATATCGCCGACACCCTGGGAAGCCTGGAGCTCACCGACCCGGACGTCTTTCTCGCCACCGCGACCTCGCCCGAGGTCGCCCGGCGCCTGGGTATCCCCGGGAGCACCGTGGAGGGGTACCTGTTCCCGGACACCTACATCTTCGTGAAGGACATGTCGGCCGAGGAGATGTTGAGCGTCATGGTCCGGCGGTTCCGGAGGAAGTTCAGCGCCCAGCTTGCGAGCGCCGCGAAGCGGGACGGGTTCACAACCAACGACATCGTGACGATCGCGTCGATCATCGAGAAGGAAGCCGGAATCGACGCGGAGAAGCCGATCATCGCCGAAGTCATCCGGAAGCGGCTCGCGCTCGGAATGCCGCTCCAGATGGATCCGACGGTCATCTACGGTCTGAAGAAGTTCGGAAGACGACTGACCAAACGGGACCTGCGAAGCCGGAACCCGTACAACACCTACCGCCACCGGGGACTTCCGCCGGGCCCCATCGCCAACCCCGGCCTTGCATCGCTCGAGGCGGCGGTCAGGCCCGCGCACACGGATTATCTCTACTTCGTCTCCCGCAACGACGGTTCCCACCAATTCTCCCGGACTCTCCGGGAGCACAACGCGGCCGTGGCGATCTACCAGCGCGGGGCCGGCGAATCCGTCGCCCGCAGGGGCGAGTCGTCGGTCGCGGCGAGGGCCCCGGCGCGGAAATCCGCTACTCCTCCGCCTCCACGATAGGGACTTTCTTGGCCCCCTCTCCGGGCTCCTCGCGGGTGTACTTCTCCTCGCGCTCGATCACTTCCTTGCATTCGACGCAGTACTTGGCGAAAGGAACGACCTTGAGGCGCGCCCG
>CAYWOT010000332.1:0-279 GCA_964459975.1 uncultured bacterium | reverse complement strand
ACCCCGCACTCCTCGCAGAGCCCGTAGGTATTTTCCTCGATCCGGTCGAGAGCGTCGTCGATCTGCTTGAGCTTCTGCTTCTCCCGGTCGGTCAGGATCATGTCGAGTTCCCGCGTCCGCTCCTCGGACACCGAGTCGAGGATATCCCCGATGTCCGATACCGCGTTCACGGCTGTGGACTTGGACCTCCGGGCGATCCCCCGGACGAGGTCCTCCCGCATTTTCAGGAGCATGTCCTTGATCGACTTCATGCAGCCGCCCCACGGTTTGGTTAAAAAA
>CAYWOT010000331.1:0-2615 GCA_964459975.1 uncultured bacterium | reverse complement strand
CTGGGGATCGATCCGGTGCCGGAGAGGGGGGACGCGGAGAGGCTGCGAAGCGTGTTTTGCGTGCCGCCCTCGCGGATCGGGACGCTGCGCCAGATCCACTCCGCGACCGTGCGGACGTGGAGCGAAAAAGACGGCGGCGCGGACGGGGCGGGCAAACGGAGCGGCGACGCGCTGTGGACGTCGCTTCCCGGAACGGGGGTGGGGGTGCGCACCGCCGACTGCGTCCCCGTCCTGATCGTCGATCCTGGCGGCCCGGCATGCGCGGCGGTGCACGCCGGGTGGCGCGGACTGTCCGCCGGGATCGTCGGCGAGGCCGTCCGGCGTCTGGCGGAGGCCGTGGGCCCCTCGTCGCCCGACCGGATCATCGCCGCGGTCGGGCCGTCGGCCCGCGGATGCTGCTACGAGATCGGCGAAGAGGTGGCCGACCTTCTGCGTCCGCTGCCCGGCGGAGGGCGGCGGCTCTCCCGCGGGCGGGCGCCGGGGAAATGGATGGCGGACCTGGCCGCGCTTTGCCTCGACGCGCTCGTCTCCACGGGCGTCGCAACGAAAAACGTCGACGCGGCGGCGCCTTGCACCATCTGCTCCCCCCGGTTTCATTCGTACCGGCGCGAAAAGGCCTTGACCGGGCGGCAGCTAAGTTTTATCTATATTACGGACTTTTCCCCACAGCCTACGTTCCCGCGTCCGCAGGAGACCGCATGAACGCCGACGATATCCGCATCCGTATCGAGAACGAGATCCTCGGGCGCATGGAGAAGCGGTATTCGGAGGAGGAACAAGCGAACTACCTCATGAGCCTCCTGATGGACCACTATCCGCTCTCCTCCGCCGTGACCATCGCTGTGGAGGCCGAAGGGGAGAGGATTTCCGTCTTCGCGCACCGCGGACTGTCGGGGAACTTCATCAAGGAGCTGTACGCGCGGAAGGACCACCCGCTTCTTGCGGAGGCGCGGAAGGGGACCGTCGTCATCGTCGGCGACGACGAGCGCGCCCAGGATCCGGCCTTCCGCCTCGAGCACGAGTACGGGAGCCTGTACGCCGCGCCCTGCCGGATCCACGGGGAGACGCTGGGCGTTTTCGTCGCCGATTCCGCGGCTCCGGGCCTGTTCACGCCCGAGGTTCGGGAGTCGTTTTCCGCGTACAGCCGGCTGGCCACGTTCTTCCTGGTCCTGCGGTCGCTGAAAGGGCGGATCTCGCGGATTCCGGACGCGGACGCGGTGACCGGATTCTACACCTTCAAGTATTTCCACGAGGTCCTGCACCGGGAGTTGACGCGCGGCGCAAAGTTCCGCCATCCGGTGAGCCTTCTGTATCTCAAGATCCGCAATCTCCGCGAGATGAACGAGGTGTACGGGCACGTGGCGGCCGATGCCGCGCTCGTCGAGGCGGCGGCGGTGATCAAGGGAAACCTGCGGGAGGTGGACTACGGCGCGCGCTCCGGCGGCATGATCCACGTCGTGATGCCCCGGATGACGAAAGCCGAGGCGGCGGCGGTCGCCGGGCGGATCGTTGACGCGATGAACGCCTCTCCGCCGGGAAAGGGAACGGTCCGGCTCGCTGCGGCGATCGGCGTCGTCGCGTATCCCAAGGACGGCGAAACGGAGAGGGTCTTGATTCCCCACGCCGAAGCGATGGTCAACGAGGCGCTGCGCAAGGGGGGCAATGCCGTAGCCGCCTACCGCGACTAGCGCGGGCGGCCCTTGCCGGCCAATTTTTCTTGACATTCGGAAACCGCGCGGCGGAAAATGTGTCTTACAGGCAGTAGAGGAACCTCCCGGAGTTCTTCCACCTATCATTGAAACAGGGTGCATCGGCAAATCCACCAGCCCACAATTCCGAGGGAACGTGCATGAACCTGAAAGATCTGAAAGCGATGCGAATCGGGGACCTGACCGAGATTGCGAAGACGCTCCAGGTCGACGGAGCCGCGGGCTTGAAGAAGCAGGAGCTCATCTTCGCGATTCTTCAGGCGCAGACCGACCAGGAGGTGATCGTCTCCGGCGAGGGGGTTCTCGAGGTGCTCCCCGACGGGTACGGGTTCCTGCGCTCCCCCGACTCGAACTACCTTCCGGGGCCCGACGACATCTACGTCTCCCCGTCGCAGATCCGGCGCTTCGCGCTGCGCACCGGCGACACGGTGACGGGCCAGATCCGGGCGCCGAAGGGCGACGAGCGGTACTTCGCCCTGCTCAAGGTGGAGAAGATCAACACCGAGGATCCGGAAGTCGCCAAGGACAAGATCCTCTTCGACAACCTGACGCCGCTCTACCCGCAGGAAAAGTTCCGGATGGAGCACGTCCACGACAACTATTCGACCCGCATCATCGACCTGATCGCCCCGATCGGCAAGGGGCAGAGGGCCCTCATCACCTCCCCGCCGCGGGCCGGCAAGACGATCATCCTCCAGAACATCGCGAACGGTCTCACGAAGAACCACCCCGAGGTCGTGCTCATCGTGCTGCTCATCGACGAACGGCCCGAGGAAGTCACCGACATGCAGCGCAGCGTCAACGGCGAGGTGATCTCCTCGACGTTCGACGAGCCCGCGCAGCGGCACGTGCAGGTGGCCGAGATGGTGCTCGAGAAGGCCAAGCGGCTCGTGGAGCACAAGAAGG
>CAYWOT010000330.1:0-2615 GCA_964459975.1 uncultured bacterium | reverse complement strand
GCGCTTGGCGACCTTGACCGCCTCCCAGAGGACGTCGATGTCCTTCCGGACCGCCCGGGCGAGCCCCGTGATCACGGGGCCCTTGACCTCCCGCGCGATCGCCCGGACGGACTCGAAGTCCCCGGGGGAGGACGCGGGGAAGCCCGCCTCGATGATGTCGACCCCCAACGCCGCGAGCTGCCGGGCGATCTTCACCTTCTGTTCTTTCGCCAGTTTCGCACCCGGGACCTGTTCCCCGTCCCGCAGCGTCGTGTCGAAGACAAACACCCTGTCCGCCATGGTTCCCTCCCTTCGGAATGTCGGCAACAAAAAAGCCGCCGGGACGGCGGCTCCCGGCGGCTTTGCAGGAAACAAAACGCCGCGGGAACCGTCCTGCCGGGTCCCGCGGCCATATCAAGCGTACGCCTGTGTCGTCAAGCGCTCACGCGGTCGCGGGCCGGCACCCCCGTAGGCCCAGTAGAGCGAGCCCGGTAAGTCGCAACGATTTCCCTGCAGGCGTGATCGACACCATGATGGTACGACTATAGGAGGTGCGGGACCCCGTGTCAAGCCTGTCGTTGGTAGCCGCGGAGCTGGGCAGGCGAGGCGATCCCGACCGACACGATGATGCGGACGGCCTGCTCGACCGGCATGTCCAGGCGGGTGACGTTCTCCTCGGGCACGAAGAGCACCTCGCCGAAGTAGATGTGGTTCGTGGGGACGAAGACGACGGCCAGGGTCCTGCCGTTCTCCTCCACGGTACCGGTGCGAAAAGCCAGCGCCTGCGAGCCCTCCATCGGGTAGTCGATGAGGACGACCTCCTTCAACGACCGCGTGTTGTCGGGGGAAAAGGCGTCCGTGAGCTGCTTGACCGTGGCGTAGATCGTCCGGTACCAGGGGATGCGGTTGATGAAGCGGTCCAGGGCCGCCAGCACCCGTTTCCCGACCACGTTCCGGGCGAAGAACCCGATGACCAGGATGATCACCAGCCCGGTGAGGATCCCCGTGCCGGGGATGTGCCCCGCGCCCGGGGCGATGGAATGCAGGAGGCCGGCGATCAGCGGGGAGAACAGGCTTTCGACCGTTCGGAAGAACCAGATGAGGAGGGCGACCGAGACGGCGAGCGGAACGATGACGAACAGGCCCGCGAGGAAGGTGCTCTTCAGGTTTTTTTTCACCGGTGTATTCTATCGTAAATTCCGCGGGAGGGGGTCGCGAATGAACCATGCGATCGTCATGGCGGGCGGATCGGGGACGAGGTTCTGGCCCGAGAGCCGGATGCGTCGATCGAAACAGTTTCTGGACCTGACGGGCGGCGGGCCCATGATCGCCGAAACGGTGCGCCGTCTCGTTCCTCTGGTGTCCCGGGAGAACGTCTGGGTGGTCGCGGGGGAAAAGGACGCGCCGCACCTCCGGGCCCGCGCGATCGGCATCCCCCCCGGCAACGTCCTGCTGGAGCCGCGGGGGAGGAACACGGCCCCCGCGGTGGCCTACGCCGCCGCCTGGATCGAGCGCCGGGATTCCGACGCCGTGATCGCCGCCGCACCGGCGGACCACGCGGTGGCGGCCCCCGCCGCTTTCCGCGCGGCCCTTCGCAAGGCGTTCCGGCTCGCCGCCCGCACGGACCGTTTCGTGACCCTGGGCGTCGCGCCCACCGGACCGGCCACCGGGTACGGCTACATCGAGCGGGGAGCGCGGTTGCCGGGGCCGGAGCCGGGCGTCTACGTCGTCCGCCGGTTCACGGAAAAACCCGACCTTCGGACCGCGCGAAGGTTCCTGCGGGCGGGCCGGTTCTACTGGAACAGCGGCGTCTTCATCGTCCGCGCGTCGGTCTACCGCGACCGGGTGGCGCGGCTCCTGCCCGCCGTGTCCCGCGAGCTCGGGCCCGCGCTTGCGGCCGCCGGCGCGAAGTCGTTCCGAGGGCGCCTCCGGCGCGCCTACGCCCGCATGCCGTCCATCTCGGTGGACTACGGGATCCTGGAAAAGGAAGAGCGGATCCTCGTCCTGCCGTCGGAGTTCGGGTGGAGCGACATCGGGACCTGGCGCTCCCTCCACGACTTCCTGGGGGGAGGGGAGAAGAACATCACCTCCGGGCGCGTGATTCTCTCCGACTGCGTCGGCACCCTCGTCCGGTCCGACCGGGGACTGGTCGCCGTCGCCGGGATGAGGAACGTGGTGGTCGTCCGGAGCGGCGAAGCGGTCCTCGTCTGTCCCCTGGACCGGTCCGAGAACGTGAAAGAGGTCGCGCAGGAGGTGCAGAAAAAGTTCCCGTCGATGGGGTGACCGTCTAGTCCAGGGTATCGCCGAAGGTCGTGACGACCTTCGTGACCTCCAGCTCCAGCGTGCCCTTCGGCACCTGCACCGTCACGGTATCGCCCGGCCGCCGGTTCAGGAGGCCCCTTCCGACCGGCGATGCGATCGAGACGAAGTTCCGCTTGCCGTCGGCGAGCTCCGGGATCACCAGGGTGTACCGGACCTCTTCTCCGGTTTCGGCGTTCTCGACGGCGACCTGGCTCCCGAGCCCGGCGCGGTCCTTCGGGATCGACCCGACGTCGATCCGCGAGAGGTCGGAGAGCCGCTTCTGGATCTGGGCGAGGCGGGCGTTCAGCGTCGACTGCCTTTCCTTGGCCGCCTCG
>CAYWOT010000329.1:0-2627 GCA_964459975.1 uncultured bacterium | reverse complement strand
GCCGAGGCGACGGGCGTCCCCACCTCGCGGTGCAAGCTGTCCGCCTTCGTGCTCAGCGCCGCGTTCGCGGGGATCGCGGGCGTGCTGCTCACCCACTACAACGGCGGCATCGGCCCTTCGGAAGCCTCGGTCATGAAGTCGGTCCGCTACGTGGCGATCGTGGCGATCGGCGGGATGGCGAACCTCTGGGGAACGCTCGTCATGAGCCTTCTCCTCAACTACCTGTCCCTCCGGGGATACTTCGGGTCGTACGACGACGCGGTCTTCGGGGCCATCCTGATCCTCATCATGCTCTTTTCCCCCGACGGGCTGCTGCGGCGGCACCTGTTGCGGGACCTGCACCGGGCCGTCTTCCGCAGGGAAGGAGAGGAGCCGTCGTGACGCTTCTCTCGGTCCGCGGCGTGAGCAAGAGCTTCGGCGGCCTTCAGGCGGTCGACGACGTCTCCTTCGACGTGCGGCGGGGCGCCGTCAAGGCGCTCATCGGCCCGAACGGGGCGGGCAAGACGACCCTGTTCCACGTGATTTCGGGGTTTCTGCGCCCCGACCGGGGCACCGTCCGGTTCGACGGCCGCGAAGTGGTCGGGCTCGCGCCGCACCGGATCGCCGCGTGCGGAATGGCGCGGACCTTCCAGCAGATCCGCCTGTTTCCTCGCATGACCGTGCTCGAAAACGTCCTGGTCGGGCGCCACCTGCACAGCCGGGGCGGGTTCCTCGCCTGCATGCTCCACCCGCCGTTTCTCCGAAGGGAGGAGCGCGCGGCCCGGGAGACGGCGCGGGAGATCCTTTCGTTCCTGGATCTCGGCGGCCTCGCGGACGTGGAGGCGGTCCGCCTTGCCTACGGGCAGCAGCGCATGGTGGAGCTCGGCCGGGCGCTGGCCTGCGAGCCGAAGGTCCTGCTGCTCGACGAGCCCGCGGCGGGCCTGAACATCCGGGAGACGGCCGAGATCGGAACGTTGATCGGCAAGATCCGGGAGCGGGACGTGACCGTGCTGCTGGTGGAGCACGACATGTCCCTGGTCATGGACGTCTCCGACGAGATCGTCGTCCTGAACTACGGCCGGAAGATCGCGGAGGACGAGGCCCGGGCCATCCAGAAGGACGCGGAGGTCATCCGCGTCTACCTCGGGGAAGAGGATGCTTAGGATTCGGAATCTCGAAGCGGGCTACGGTCCGATCAAGGTCCTGCGGAAGGTGTCGCTGCACATCGCGCCCGGCGAGATCGTCACGGTGATCGGCGGCAACGGCGCGGGAAAGACGACGCTCCTGAATACGATCGCCGGCCTCGTGCCCGCGAGGGGGGGCGAGATCCTGTTCGAGAAGAAGGATATCCGGAAGGCGCCGGCGGAGCGGGTGGTCGCCCTCGGCTGCTCCCTGGTCCCGGAGGGACGCCAGCTGTTCGCTCCCATGACGGTCCGGGAGAACCTGATCCTCGGCGCCTGCGTCCAGTACCGGAGAAAACGGCACGAAGAGGTGCGGGAGGACCTGGCCCGCGTCTTCGGGCTCTTTCCCCGGCTTCAGGAACGGGAAACGCAGCTGGCCGGGACGCTCTCGGGAGGGGAGCAGCAGATGGTGGCCATCGGGCGGGCGCTGTTGTCCCGGCCCCGGATGCTGCTCCTGGACGAGCCGTCCATGGGGCTGGCCCCCCGCCTCGTGCGGGAGATCTTCACCCACATCGCGCGCCTCCGGCGGGAGTTCGGCCTGACCATCCTGCTCGTCGAGCAGAACGCGCGGGGGGCGCTCGCGGTCGCCGACCGCGGATACGTCCTCGAGACCGGCCGGATGGTCGTCCAGGGGCTGTCCGAGGAGTTGCTGACCAACCAAGACGTCCAGCGCGCCTACCTGGGCAAACGCCCCGGACCGGGCGCGCAACCTTAGGAGGAGGCAGACCGATGTACTGGGAGGCCGACCACGAGTGCATGGATCGCGAGGAGCTCGAGCAGCTCCAGTTCGAGCGGCTCCAGTCGACGTTGAACCGCGTAGTGGCGCACGTTCCCTTCTACCGCAGGAAGTTCGACGCGCTGGGGATTCTCCCGGAGGACATCGCCTCCCTGGCGGATTTCGCGCGCCTGCCGTTCACCGAGAAGGACGATCTCCGGGAGAACTACCCGTACGGGATGTTCGCGGTCCCGCTCCGCGAAGTCGTCCGGATTCACGCCTCTTCCGGAACGACGGGGGCGTCGACGGTCGTCGGGTACACGCGAAACGACGTCCGGATCTGGAGCAATCTGGCGGCCCGGATTCTCACGATGGGCGGAGTCACGAAGGACGACGTGGTTCAGATCGCCTTCGGATACGGCCTCTTCACCGGCGGATTCGGCCTGCACTACGGCGCGGAGCGGGTCGGGGCCTCCGTGATCCCCGCGTCGAGCGGCAACACCCTTCGGCAGATCAAGATCATGAGGGACTTCAAGACGACGGCGCTGATCGCGACCCCTTCCTATGCGCTGCTGGTCGCCGAAACGATCCGGGAGCAGGGGATTCCGCTCGCGTCCCTTTCCCTCAAATACGGCCTGTTCGGGGCGGAGCCCTGGTCGGAGCGGATCCGGCGGGAGATCGAGGACAAGCTGAGGATCGTCGCCACCGACAACTACGGCCTCTCGGAGATCATGGGGCCCGGCGTCTCGGGC
>CAYWOT010000328.1:0-2643 GCA_964459975.1 uncultured bacterium | reverse complement strand
CGCTGTCCACGCTTACCGCCAGCACTTCCACTCCCAGCTTCTGAAATTCCCCGTACTTGTCGGCAACTGCCGACAACTCCGTCGGTCAGACACAGGTGAAATCGGCAGGGTAAAAGCAGAGCATCACCCACTTGCCCCGATAATCGGACAGCGCCAGTTCCCGTGTTGCGCCGTCCTGGTAGATCTTGGCACGAAAGTCCGGCGCCGGTTTCCCGACCTGCACGCTCATTTCTCGCCTCCTTTTTGTTGAGGAACGTTCGCTCGATCCGGCTTCTCACAAGCCTTTCTTCTCAAACCATTGAGACAACAAGATTCCTCCAATCACGAAGACGGCAACGACCAACCAGTGGTTCACGCCCAGGACATCGGGGATGGTGATTTTCCCGAAGTCCCCCCAAGTCAAGACCGTGCTCTTGAGAATCGGATATGCCTCCGCGTAAATTGCGGCTCCCGCAAGCATTCCCAGAATTCCCCACAGGGAGTCCCAGCGGCCTTCTCCCAGGGCCCCTGCCGATGTCCCGGGGCAGTACCCCAAAACCCCCCACCCCAGTCCGAAGAGCAAACCGCCCAGAATCAACCCTCCCAGGATCGTAGGCTTGACGGAAAGCTTGGCCACGCCCAGATCCTTGAGAAGGTACGTTCCCACCATGGCGACCAGGACTGTGGAAAGCATGAACTTGACGATGGTCATGTCCGTAAGGCGCAGAGCCCCGAGCTGCCTGTCGTAGCGAAGGACTCGGGCTTTTTGCAGCAGAAAGCCGAACAGAATCCCGGCAGCAAGCCCATAGATCCGTATCGTCATTGGTCAGGATGTCCTCCGTAGAAAATTCTGGCGACAATCATCCCGCCGAGAAAGAAACAGGCAAGAGCCACAAACCCGCTGACAGCCAACTGAAGCGAACCGCTCAGTCCGTGGCCGCTCGGTCAACCAAAGGCCAGCCGAGCTCCGAACATGGCGACCAGTCCTCCGAGAAAGGCCGCCGTTCCGCGTTTCCATCGGCTTGGACCGAACCTTCTCTCCCACATATCCGGCACGGCCTTCCAGAAAAAGGTGCGGGAAGTCTTCGAAGCGACCAGTGCGCCGAGCATGATTCCGACCACGAACAGCCACTGCCAATCGATCTTGGGCGTCTCCTTGATGAAATACTCCATCCTGGCGACCCGCTCGGGACCGACCAGCCCCTCGAGCATTCCGACGGAGCGGACAAACGTGGTCGAGGCGCCGAAGAACTTCCCGCTGATCCATACGGATAGAATGGACACGATCCCCGCCAGGCCCCCCGCGAAATAGGGATTCCAACCTCTATGCTCCGGCAATGCCATCTCCGTTCACCTCCTTTCCTCCTCCTCTCTGCCGGGCCGTTCGGTGATTGGTTACACAGTGCCCTAGAAGATGAGAACGTCGTATCCGGCGTCTTTGTATACCGATACACTCGGATGGCCGGACATATCTCCACATATGCGGAGGTCCTGTTCCTTGGCGCTCTGCAGCGAACCCGTTGCATTCGAGCAGGCCTGACATACGCAGTCGATCAGCCCCAAGGTTTTTACTTTCTGATACGAGTTCGCAAAAGGCTTGTCGGAATCCAGGAGTTCCCGTACTTGCTTCGTCGCACTACCCTCTATGACCAACTTGATGTCGTACCCTTTTTTCTTCATGTTCAAGGCATTCAGCAACGCGTGGGCAAAACACATCGGATCCCCGTTGAAGGCGAAGAGAGCGACTTTCCGGTCCATCGTCTCACCTCCCTGGCTTCGGTATTCCGGAATGTCGGTCGCCGTCCGAAAACGCGGGACTCTCCCCGTTCCGCGAGTCCCGTCCGATTCCGTTTGGGGCCGCTCGACCGGACCGATGCGGGGAGAGATGCATCGGATGTGCCTGGGGGGGAAACACGTGGAAGGCCGCCAGGATGCCTTGTTGAATCAAGAGGTTGAACCGCTTCGAGGGACGGGAGGCCACGCGATACGGTCGCGATCGCGCGATCGTTCCCTTTCCTAACAGTGCAATAGTACGCCTGTTCCCACGCGGCTCGAATCGGCCGTGCGGACCGGCCGCTGGCCCGTGGAAAGACCGCCTAGATCCAGGCGATCCCGGCGGTCAGGAGAAAGACGGTCGTCGCGACCGCCAGGATCACCCGATAATAGCCGAAGATCCCCAGACCATGCCGGGACAGGTAGCTCACCATCCATTTCACGGAGACGACCGCAGAGAGGAAGGCAACCACCACACCGATCGTCACCGAGTATCGATCGAATTCCTGGAGCATCACGCGGCCGTGTTCCAACGCATCGTACGCGGTGGCGGCACCGAGCGTCACGACTCCGAGCAGGAAGCTGTACTCGACGGCCGAGGCAAGCGACAGCCCCACCAACAGGCCGCCCACAATGGTGACCAGGCTGCGGCTGACTCCCGGCCACATGGCGATGCACTGAGCCAGGCCGATGCCCAGCGCCATTTGCCACGTCATGTCATCCAACAGGCCGCCCGGGCGCACTCCCCGGCTCCCGGCTTGATCGGGCCGGCTCACGGCCAGGATGGCCAGACCACCGACCAGCCAGGCGACGACGACCGGCCAGGGACCGAAAAGGTACGTCTTGATGATCCCTTCCCCGAAAGACTCGGACTTGTATTGGAGGTCAAGC
>CAYWOT010000327.1:0-2686 GCA_964459975.1 uncultured bacterium | reverse complement strand
GTCGGCAGCTTCGTGCGCCTCCACGGCGGGGGCGAACGGCGGGACCTGGACGATTTTCTCGGGCGGACGGCTTCCACCTGCCGCCTCGAGGATCTGGCCGATGCGGATGCGGTCCTGGTGGTCGGCGCCGACCCCGCCGTCACCCATCCCGTGCTTGGCATGAGGATCCGGCGGGCGGCCCGCAGGGGCGCGGCGGTCGCCGTCGTGCATTCGAGCGAGATCGATCTGGTGCGCACGTCCACGTTGTGGCTCAATCCCCGGCGGGGGACGGCGGGGATCCTGCTCGCCTGGGTCTTGCACCGGATCCTTTCGGAAGGCGCGGCCGGCGGCCGGCCCGCCGACGGCGACGAGGCGGAGGCGCTCCGGGAGTTGCTGGAAGGCGCCGCGCCGGGCGGCGCGGAGGGCGTGTGCGGCGTCGAATCCGCACGGATGGAAGGACTGGCGCACGCGCTGCTCGGGGCGCGCAAGGCGGTCGCCGTGTACGACCTGGAGGAAACGGCCGAGCGGTCGGAGGGCGACCTGGCGCTTCTGGCTCGTATTCAGGCGGCGACCGGACACCTGGTCCCGCCGGCGGGCGGCCTGTTGCTGCTTTGCGGCGACCGCAACGCGGAGGCGGCCCGGCTGGCGATGGGAAGCGAGGCGGACCGTGCCGGAAGCTCGTCCGCGGACCGGATCCGGGGGGCGCTGGTGCTGCTCGAGGATCCGCTTTCGGACCCGGCTTCCGAAGACGTCCTCGGCCGCCTGGACGCGCTCGTCGTGGCGGACCATTGCTGGACGCGTACGGCCCGGTCCGCGCAGGTCGTGCTTCCCGCGTCGACGCTCGCCGAAACGGACGGCACGGTGGTGCGCTTCGACGGCACCCTCTGCCCGGTTACGAAGGCCGCGACTCCCCCCGGTGGTCGCACGACGGCCGAGATGATCCGCGGGCTGGCGGAGCGGGTCGGCCTCCGGATCCCGTCGGCCTGCCCCCGGACGATCCGCGCGGAGCTCTTCCGCGCCCTGGGGATCGCGGCCTCCGGAGCGGACCGGACCGGCGTGGAAGGGACCCGGGCCGGCGCGGGGAGGATCGTGGAGCCGCGGGCCCTCCACGTCCGGAAAGTCCGCCTGTCCGCAAGACCCGGGTTGCCGGGCCGACGTTCCTGTGCCACGATGGATACCGTGGTGAGCGGCGGGCTCGCGGGCCGCGGTCTACGGGGGACTTCCTAACGCCGGGGAAAGGAGCTGTCCGGTTGCCGGATCGTTCCCTGCGGGAAGAAGAGCTTCTCGTTCGGGTCGGGTGGATCGTCAAGATCCGGTGGCTGTTCCTGGCGGTCCTGGCGGTCACCATCGTGACCGGGCGGTACGTCTTCGGGATCCGGTTTCCCGTCGTACCGGTCGTTCTCGTGGGCGCCGTCGTCCTCCTGTACAACCTGGCCTTCGACCTCTACCACCGGCTCCGCAAGCGCAGAGCCGCCCCGGGTTTCACCGTCAGCCGGATCGAGGCGTACCTGCAGATCGGGCTGGACCTGCTGGCCCTGACGTTTCTCATCCATTTTTCCGGAGGGGCCGAAAACCCGTTCATCTACTTCTACCTGTTTCACGCGATCCTGGCCAGCATGCTCCTTCCCCGCGCCGAAGTGTGGCTCCTGGGGCTGGTCGCGTACTGCATGTTTCTCTCGGTCGTCGCCCTCGAATATTTCGGCGTCATCGCCCATTACCCGCTCAAGGGCCTGTTCGTCGTTCCCCTCCACCGGAACCTGCCGTTCCTGTCGGTGGTGAGCGTCGGTCTGCTGATCACGCTGGTCGCCACCATCTACATCTCCTGCACGATCGTCAACAGCCTGAGGCTGCGCGAGAAGAACCTGGTGCTCACGCGGAACATGCTGGAGAGGAAGTCGGGCGAGCTGGCCGAGGCCAACCTCAAGCTCGTCGAGCGGCAAAAGCAGCTCGTCCAGGCCGAAAAGCTCGCCTCGATGGGCCAGCTCGTGTCGGGCATCGCGCACGAGATCAACAACCCCATCCAGTTCATTCAGGGGAACATGCAGATCCTTCGGGAGGCGATCCGCGACATCCTGCCCCTGCTGGACGACAAGGAGGAAAAGGAGGGAGGGCTGAAGATCGCCCGGCTCCCGTACCCGTTCTTCCGCGACCAGGTCCAGATCCTCCTGAAGGACATGGCCGAGGGGGCGGGCCGCATCGGCAACATCGTCCGCGATCTGAAGACCTTCGCCCGCCGCGACGAGGGCCGGCTCGACGAGAAGGTGGACGTGAACCGCGTGGTGGAGACCGCGGCCCGGCTGGTGCACAACAAGATCAAGCGCCTGCGGCTGGAGAAGAGCCTCACGAACGGGCTGCCGCTCCTCACCGGGAGCATGGTCCAGCTGGAGCAGGTGGTGGTCAATACGCTCATCAACGCGGCCGAGGCGGTGGCGGACCGTCCGGACCCCGGCATCGGAATCGTCACGCGGCTGGAGAACGGCGGCCAGCAGGTGCGGCTGTCCATCTCCGACAACGGCCCCGGGATGACCGAGGAGATCAAGGACCGGCTGTTCGACCCCTTCTTCACCACCAAGCAGCGCATCGGCGGGACCGGGCTCGGCATGTCGATCACGTACGGCATCATCGAGGAGCACGGCGGCTCGATCGAGGTCGACACCCGGCTGGGAGAGGGGACGACGTTCCACTACATCCTTCCCGTGGCCCGGAG
>CAYWOT010000326.1:0-2687 GCA_964459975.1 uncultured bacterium | reverse complement strand
CTATCAGCTTCTTCACACGCGCACGCCGGAGCGCGCGGCGGTCTTCGAGACCGTCGAGGCCGTGAAACGCCGCCGGGGAGCAGCGGCCGCCGGACTGGTCAACGCCGTCCTTCGGGAGGTGGCGCGGAAGGGCGGCGCCGGGGAGCTTCCCGGCGCGCCGAAGGCGGAGCGGTCGGCCCCGGTTCCGCTCGCGTCCGCGCTTGCGCGGTCGTTGGGGCGGGAGGATGCGGCAGCCTTTCTCGCCGCCTGCAT
The DNA here is from genome assembly GCA_964459975.1 of uncultured bacterium. Lineage (GTDB taxonomy): Bacteria > Desulfobacterota > Deferrimicrobia > Deferrimicrobiales > Deferrimicrobiaceae > CSP1-8. The sequence continues at coordinate 2,435 of CAYWOT010000326.1, read as the reverse complement.
GGAGCGGCCGCCCTTTACGGTGCGGGCGAATCCCTTCCGCACCTCCCGTGAGGCCCTCCTTAGGCAGCTGTCGCGGGCGGGCATGGCCCCTTCGCGGTGCCGCTTTGCGGCCGACGGGATCGTGTTGTCCGAGCCGGCGGGCGTCCACGCCGACCCGGCGTTCCGGAAAGGAGAGTACGTGGTGATGGACGAGGGGGCGCAGCTCATCGCCCCGCTCCTCGCGCCGCGCGCCGGGGAGAAGATCCTGGACGCCTGCGCGGCCCCCGGCGGGAAGACGACGCACCTGGCGGCGCTCGCCTGCGGCCGCGCGCAAGTTCTGGCGACGGACGTATCGGACGGTCGTGTCCGGCTGCTGCGGGAGACGGTCGCCCGGACGGGAGCGCGCGGGGTCGCGTTGCGGGTCCATGATTTCGCCCGCGCTCCCCTTCCGGCGGCGGGAGGGTCAGACAAGGTCCTGGTCGACGCTCCCTGTACGGGCATGGGGGTCGTTCGCCGCAACCCGGATGCAAAGTGGCGCTTCCGGCCCGAGGGCTTGGCCGAGATGGCCCGCCTCCAGGGCGCGATCCTGGACAACGCCTGGGCGGCGGTCCGCGCCGGAGGGTTCCTTGCGTATTGCACCTGCTCCCCCTTGCGGGAGGAGAACGAAGACGTGGCGGCCGCGTTCCTGGGACGGCACGCGGACGCGGCGCTGTGCCCCGGGGGTCCAGGACACGGGGACGAACCGGAAGATGCATGGACCCCCGAAGGGTTCCTGCGCCTTATGCCGCACCGGCACGGCACGGACGGCTTCTGTGCGGCGGTGTTCGTCCGCAGGGCCTGAAGGACGAAAAACCCCGCTCCGGTCCTTTTTGCCTTGCTCCCGCGAGGCAAAGCACGCGTGGTAGAATCGTGCAACAGCGCCGTGAAAGGGGCAGAGTGCATGGAGTATTACATTGCGCCTTCCGTTCTGTCGGCCGACTTCACTCGACTTGCCGAGGAAGTGCGCGCGGTGGAACAGGCGGGAGCCGATCTTCTCCATCTCGACGTCATGGACGGCCGGTACGTTCCCAACATCACGATCGGACCTTCCGTCGTGGCCGCGGTCAAGCGGTGCGCGAAGCTTCCCCTCGACGTGCACCTGATGATCGTCGAGCCGGAGAAGTACCTCGAAGCGTTTGCGGACGCCGGAGCGGACGTCATCACCGTCCACGCGGAGGCGACCATGCATCTCCAGCGCGCGGTGGCCCGGGTGCGGGAGATGGGGAAGAAGGCGGGCGTCTCGTTGAACCCCGCGACGCCGCTGTCGGCCGTGGAATGGGTCCTGACGGACATCGACATGGTCCTCATCATGACCGTCAACCCCGGCTTCGGAGGGCAGGCGTACCTTCCCGCGATGACCGGCAAGATCGAGCTGCTCCGGCGGCAGTTGACCCGCTCGGGGCTTTCCGTCGATATCGAGGTGGACGGGGGGATCAAGGTCGACAACGTGGCGGAGGTGGTCAGGGCCGGGGGAAACGTGATCGTCTCCGGCTCGGGAATCTTCGGGACGCCCGATTACGCGGAGACGATCTCCGCGATGCGCCGGAACATGCGGAAGGCGGCAGGCACGGCCGCTTGAGACCGGGGCGCCGGGAGGACGCCAATCTTGTCCAGGGAGGAACGATGAGCCGTATCGAAATCGGTCTGTGGCAGCTCGAGGTCCGGGCGCGCAAATGCGTCGAGGCCCTTCAGAAGAACGGATTCGACGCGGAGTACCATCCCGCGATGGAATCGGTGCGGGAACGGGTGCTGGCGGAGTGCGACAAGGCGGAGACCATCGGCTTCGGAGGCTCCCTCTCCATCGCCGAGATGGGAATCCACGACGTCCTGAAAGACAGCGGAAAGACGCTGTTCGACCACGGCTGCGCTCCCGACGCGGAGAAGGCGGAAGCGCGGATGGGGCAGCTCACCTGCGACCTTTTCCTGACCGGGACCAATGCGGTTACCTTGGACGGGTGTCTGGTGAACCTGGACCGGAACGGCAACCGGACGAACGCGATGACCTTCGGCCCGAAGAAGGTCGTCGTGGTGGCGGGCGGCCAGAAGGTGGTCTCGGGGGTGTCCGAGGCGATCCGGCGGATCAAGGCGACTGCCGCTCCGCGAAACGCGAAGCGGCTCAACCTGTCGACCCCGTGCGCGGCGACGGGGTTCTGCGAGAACTGCGACCACCCCGACCGCATCTGCCGCGTCTACTCGATCATCGAGCGAAAGCCCTCGTTCACGGACATCTCCGTCCTGCTTTGCGGGGAGCCTATGGGACTGTAGGGAAGATTCCCGGCGCCTTGCGAATCGCCGTATTGACCGCGCCCGGCGCGGTCGGTACAATGGCTAATTCTTTCGGGATGTGGCTCAGCCTGGTAGAGCACCTGGTTCGGGACCAGGGGGTCGCTGGTTCAAATCCAGTCATCCCGACCATG
>CAYWOT010000325.1:0-2692 GCA_964459975.1 uncultured bacterium | reverse complement strand
GCTCACTTCCTGCGACACCTTGATGTAGATGTCCCCGTTCTTCACGATCTTGGGCTTGAAGTCGAGCTTGATGCCGTATTCCTTGTAGTCCACGGACGCCGCCGCTCCCGATCCGGCCGCGCTGGCGATGACGACCGGGAACTCTCCGCCGACGAGAAACTTCCCCTCGTCCCCGTTGGCCACTACGAGGTTCGGCTCGGAGAGGACCTTGAGCGCCCCGTTATCCTCCATGATCCGGAGCATCGCCGCGAACTTGGGCGAAGAGCCCGGAGTGGCGACGAAGACGTTGGTCAGGTCGTTGAAGGCCGCATCGGGGGTCGCCAGGTCCCGGACGCTCCCCGAAAAGGCGTTGAACGAGCCGGGGGGGCTCAGGAAGCTCCGGTACTGGCCGCCGTTGATGATCGGCTGGAACAGCACGCTCATCCCCAGCTCCTTCGCCAGGGTGCGGTTGATCTCCGCCACGCGGATCTGAAGGAGCACCTGTTCGAGCTTGGCGACCTTCAGGAGGTCGACGACCGACCTGGCGAAGACTTTCGCCGCCTCCACCATGCGGTTCTTCACCCGCTCCGTGCTCACGGTTCCGGACAGGATCAGGGAGTTCCCGGAGGAAACGACGTCGAACGTCTCCTCGGGGGCGATCTTCTCGAGCTCCGCGCGCACGGTGTCCACGTCGACGCCCACTACGACGTTCGTCGTCGTGGGGACTTCCGCCTCGTTCCAGTAGGCGAGGGTCGTCGTTCCCGGCGCCTTGCCCACGATCAGCATCTGGCGGGGCGAGACGACGACCACGTCGGCGATCTCGGGCCGGGCCACGGAGATCCGCTTGACGGCGAAGCCGGCGTCGAAGACGACCGACTGGTTGGTGAACACGCGGACTCCCGCCGGCGTCCCCTTCGGAGTCTCCCCTTTCGGTGCGGCCCCCGCGATTCCGGGACCGAGCAGACCGCAGCAGGCGACGAACAGGAGGAACGCCAGCACACCTTTTCGGACCACTCCGCACCCCCCTCGGGCAGGTTCGTTCGGTTGCAGCTGCTAAAAGACCTCTTCCGATCTCTTGTTGCCGCGGATGACCTCGACGACGTGCCGCCTCGCCGGGGCCGGCGCCTTTCGCCTGGCCCGGGGTTCCCGCTTCGGCTTCGCCTCCGGTTCGACCCGCGCAGCCGCGACTCCCGAAAGGAGCGTGCTCTTGGTGATCCCCGTCGTCGCCACCTTCGCGGAGTCCGCGAAGCTGCGGAGGACGAGCTGGATCGTCCCGTCGTTGCTGGCCAGCGCAAGCTTCTCCGCGTCTTCGGGGGTCACGGCGAGCGTGACCGTGTTCGCGAGGGAAGGCTTCCGCTCCTTCTCCGCGGCCTGTTCGACGACTGGTCCCACGGCGAGAACCCGGATGTTTTCGAGCACGATCTTCGAGACCTCCTGCCCCGCCTTGCCCGCCGTCGTCGTGACCACCACGTCGACCCGGGCGTCCGGGACGATGAACCCGCCGACACCCACCACGTCGTTCACCCGCACGGTGAACGCCCTCATTCCGGACGGAATCTTGAGCGACAGGATCCCCTCTCCGCCCTGCCCCGCGATGAGCTTCCGTCCGACGATCGGTTCGCCCCGGACGAATTCGCGCCGGGCGATCTTTCCGACGACGTCCTTCGGGTCGAGGAATGCGTCCTCCGGGTACCCGTTCTTCGGCCACGGGGCGACGGCCACCTCGTCGGCCCGGATCTTCGAGCCGAGCGGGATTTCGCTGCGGGCGACGACGATCCCCACGGTTTGCAGTCTTGCATGTTCGGCCATCTGTCCCTGTTTCGCCAGGAACTTGTAGACGCCGAGACTGGCGAACAGTCCCAGGAGAACGGCCGCCGCAACCACCATCGCAATCCGGTTCCGGTCCATCGGTCTCTACGGTCTCCGATCCTAGTATTGTTCCGTGCGCATCGTCGCCTTACCTTGAAGCGTCACGCTAGACCCCAAACCCGGGATGAAGTTTAGCAGGATGACGGGATACGCGTACGTAACCGTCACGCGGACTGCCGGGAACGACAGGCTCGGAAAGGTCACGTTCACCACTGCGGGCGGCACGGAAATCCCGGCTGACGAAAGAACCTGTCTCGCCGCCTCCTGCCCCTGGCTTTGCCCCTCTGACTTCGACGTCGCCACGGAGGCCACCCGCGCGCCTTCGCGCGCCGCTCCAACAAGGATGTTTCTCGTCATCCAACCCCTTCCGAACTCGGCGATCCCGACCACGAGGACGAGCATGATCGGGATGAGGAGCGCGAATTCGACGAGCGCCTGCCCACGTTTCGCCGGTCGGTCCGGTCTCAACGCTGCTTCCGGACTCTCCCCGCAGCGGAACGGACCCCGGAAAAACGGTCGGCCCACCGGGGTGGCTGATTCTACCATGTCTTCTCGTGGGAAGCCCACTGCGAAGGAATCCGGATCGAGAAGGGATCCCATCCTCCCCTAACTGCCGGATGAGAGCGATGAGCTTATCTGGCTGGTGGCGTAGTTGACCGTCTGCGCCAAGCCGTTTTTGAAGGCGGTGAGCCCGCCGATTACGCCGATGGCGATAAGCACGATAATGAGCGCGTATTCGACCAGCCCCTGCCCTCTGCGTCCTTTTTGCATGGCATCGACGCCGCTACCGTTCCTCCGTGACTGCGGCGCTCCTCCTCGCATTTTTCTCGGCCTACTAACCCCC
>CAYWOT010000324.1:0-2692 GCA_964459975.1 uncultured bacterium | reverse complement strand
GTTCTATCCCGCCGCAGCGCACCGCGGTGCAAGAAAATGCATGAGGAGACCGTAAGCCGGGTTCTGTGCGCGGCGCTTAAAGGCTTCAAGCGCCGCGTGACGGCCATTTCTCTACGGCGGGCGTTGCCGCACGCCTGCAGCGACCTAAACCCGAGGGCCCCGGGCGGGCCGCCCTTCCCCCGCGCCTGTCCTGCGGAGTCGCCCTCCTATTCGGTCTTGCTCCGGGTGGGGTTTGCCGTGCCGCACCGGTCGCCCGGTGCGCGGTGAGCTCTTACCTCGCCATTTCACCCTTACCCTCCTTCGCCCCCGGCTTGCGCCGACGGCTTCGGAGGGCGGTATGATTTCTGTGGCGCTGTCCTCGGGGTCGCCCCCACCGGGAATTACCCGGCACCCTGCCCTGCGGAGCCCGGACTTTCCTCCCGCCCTCCTTCGTACCGGCATGCGCCGGGACTTTTGGAGGGCCGGCGGCCGACTGGCCTCCTCACGCCTCCTGGAAATGATCGTCGATCGCGCGATTGGCGAGCCGGTCCGCGGCCCGGTTCCGCTCGCGCTCCACATGCAGTATACGCACGCCGGGGAATCCGCGCAAACGCCCGCAGGCTTCCCGGTGCAGCGGCCGCAGGAGATCGGACTTGACGCGGTACTCGCCGTTGAGCTGCCGGACGAGCAGCTCCGAGTCGGAGAGGACCGTCAGGCGGGAGGGGGACAGCTTTTCGGCCTCCGAAAGGGCCAGGAGGAGGGCGCGGTACTCCGCCACGTTGTTCGTGGTCTCGCCGATGTACGCGCTGCGCTCGATGGGGGAGGGCTCGCCCTCCACCTCGAGAACGACGCCGACGCCGGCCGGGCCGGGATTTCCCCGGCTCGCCCCGTCCGTGCGAACCGTGACCGCCCTCCCCTTCATCCGCTGGCCTGCTCCGGCTCTTCTCCCTCGTAATAGAGGATCCGGTTGCAGGTCGGGCAGGAGTAGATGCCGTCCTCGCGCTGGAGGAGAATGAAGAGCTGCGGGGAGATGTTCATGTGGCAGCCGGTGCAGGACTGGTTCCTTGCGGGCACGATCGCGATCCCGTCGCGCCGCTCGAAGATCATCTCGAACCGCCGGGCTAGGCTCTTGTCCAGGCGCTTCGCCACGTCCGACTTCTGCGCGTGAAGGCGGGAGATGTCCTTGTCGAACTTCGCCATCCTCGCCTCGACGTCGGCCATGCGCTCCCGGTAGCGGCCTCCCAGCTCCTCCACCTCGGCGGCAAGCTCCGCCACCTCCTTTTCCATCTCTTCGTACCGCCCGATGACCGAAAGAAGCTCCTCCTCGCGGGCGGCGTTGTTCCGCTTCGTCCCCTCGATCTCCTTGAGCATGGCGAAATATTCCTTGTTCGTCTTGATCGCCATGAGCTTGGCCTTGGCGCGTTCGACCTTGTCGCGCTCCTCCTCGATCTCGCGCTCCTTCTCCCGCTTCTCGTTCCGAAGCCGGTCCTGCTCCTCCCTCAGGGCGAGCAGCTTCGTCTCCTTCTCGACGAAGAGGGTCTTCAAGTCGGCCACCTCGAGGGGGATCTTCTGCTTCTCCCGTTCTACCGTCCGGGAGCGGGTCAAGATGTCCTGCAGGTCGAGCAGAGTCCTCACATTCTTCGTCAACGCCTCATCCCTCCTGTCTTCGTCGGCCGGAACGGCCGCAGCGGCTCCTCCTCCATGATGACACGGGTCGCGACGCTTCCGCCGAACCGAGCCGCGATGGTCCGCCGGAACTCCGGGAGAATCCACTTCTCCCCCGACCCATGCCCGATATCCGCCACCGTCATCTCGCCCGAAGCGGCCTCGAGCGCCTGGTGGTACTTGACGTCCGCCGTCAGAAACAGGTCGGCGCCCGCGTCCCGCGCCGCGCCGGTGAACTCCGCCCCGCTCCCGGCCACCAGCGCGACCCGGCGCACCCGCCTGCGCGCGGGGCCGGCCACCTTGATCCACGACGGCCGCACGAGCCGGTACACGTCGCCCAAGACCGCGTCGACGGAGGCGGTCCGGTCGCGGTCTCCCACGGCGCCGACGCCGCCGCCCAGCGCTCCCCCTTTCAAGGGGTAGACGTCGATCGCCGCCTCCTCGTACGGATGGACCCGCCGCACCGCGGCGACCGCCGCCTGCACGAGGGCGCCGGCCACGACGGCCTCGAGGCGGACCTCCTCCACGCGCTCCTCGCGGCCGGGCCTGCCCAGGAACGGCCTCGCGCTTTCCGCGGGGAGGAACGTCCCCGTCCCCGCGGAGCGGAACGAGCAGCGGGCGTAGGACCCGATGCGCGCACCGCCCGCGGCCGACAGCGCGTCGAGCACGGCGTCGGCGTGCTCCGGCGGAGAAAACACGACGACCTTGCAGGCGTCGGACGGCTCGCCGGGAATGAGCGGGCGGATCCCGCGCAGACCGATCCGGCGTGCGAGCGCGTACGAGACGCCCTGCGGCGCGACGTCGGCGTTCGTATGGGCGGAGATGACCGAGACGCCCAGCCGGGCGAGCTCGTGGACGGCCGCGGAACGCGAGCGGTCGGTCCGGATCGAGGAAAGGGGGGAAAAGATCAGGGGATGGTGGGTAACGAGGAGGTCGGCCCGGAAACGCCGGCACGCGGCGACGACCCGGGGCGTGGCGTCCAGCGCGATGACCACGCGCGCGGCGTGCGCCCCCGGGTCTCCCAGGAGGATGCCGACGTTGTCCCAGT
>CAYWOT010000323.1:0-2708 GCA_964459975.1 uncultured bacterium | reverse complement strand
ACCGCGGGTTCCATGATGAATATGTGCGCTGGCTGGCTGACGCCGGCTGGAATGCGCCCACGGGAGGGGAGCGGGGGGTGGACGTGGCCCGCCGCAGCTCGGTTGTGCTGGAGGAGATTGAACGGAGGTACCCCTCGGGGAATGTCCTCGTGGTATCCCACAAGGCCACGACCCGCATCATGATCTGTTCCCTGCTGGGCATCGACGTGGGCCGATATCGCGACCGTATCGGCATGCCGGTGGCCTCGTTGAGCATCGTGGAAATGACGGAACAAGGACCCTTCCTGAAGGTGCTGGGGGATCGCTCATACCTTGGGGAAAGCCTGCGCCTGCGGCCAGGCACGTGAGGAATGGTTGTCGTGGAGGCGCGGAGAAAATGTCCGAACTTCCCGTCATTCCCGGTGACGAGGCCAAGGAAAAAAGGCGTCGGGCCGGGTTCAACGCGGTCATAGGCTTCCGGCAGGAAAATCACGGGGGGGATGCCGGAGATACGGCGGCGCAGGAATAACGACGAACGAGATGTCCTCCATACCGAGAGGGGATGGCCATGGCTGCTGTGAGTCCCGACAACTTCGATGCCGTGCTGTTTGATTTGGATGGAGTCATCACGGCAACCGCCAGGATTCACGCCTCTGCGTGGAAGCAAGCGTTTGACGAGATGCTGAAAAGGCGCGCGGGGGGCGAGGTCTTTCAACCGTTCGACAGGCAGTCCGATTATGAAGATTATGTTGACGGCAAACCCCGCTACGATGGAGCCAGGAGTTTTCTGGAGTCTCGTCGTATCAGTGTGCCGGCCGGCAGTCCCGATGATCCCCCGGACAAGGAAACGGTGTGGGGCATCGGGAATCGAAAAAATAGACTCTTCGAAGAGGCGCTGAAAAAAGAACGTGTAGATGTGTTTGAAGGCACAGTCGCCTGGATACGCCAACTGCGCCGCGCAGGGATCAAGACCGCGGTGGTCTCATCCAGCGCCCACTGCAAGGCGATACTCCAGAATGCCGGCATCAGCGACCTGTTCGACACTCGGATGGACGGTACGATCGCGGACCGGATGAAGCTCGACGGCAAGCCGGCGCCCGACACCTATCTCAAAGCGGCGGAGATGCTCGGGGTTGACCCCGGGCGGGCCGTGGTGGTGGAGGATGCCTTGGCCGGAGTGGAAGCCGGCCGTCGTGGCGGTTTCGGGTTGGTGATCGGCGTCGACCGGAAACACGACGCCGATGCCCTGCGCGAGAATGGGGCCGATATCGTGGTAAGCGATCTGAAGGAGATGCTCTCGCGGTAAACGCGACGGACTCGTAAGGAGTGGTCGGACAAGTAAGCAGTAAGGAGAAAAAACGTGCTCCAGCGCAAACCTCTGAATTTACCTCAGCGTGTATACCCGATCGATCCTTGGCGAATCGTGGAAAGACGGTTCTATCCCCATTTTCTGGAGCAGGCGGAAACGATCTTTACCGTGGCCAATGGTTACGTGGGAATGCGAGGCTGCTGTGAAGAAGGCACGCCGGTATTCGAAAACGGGACGTACGTCAATGGCTTCTTCGAGACTTGGCCGATCTATTACGGCGAAGAAGCGCACGGGTTTGCCAAAGAGGGCCAGACGATCGTCAACGTCACGGATGCCAAGATCATCAAGCTCTTCGTGGACGATGAGCCCTTTGTGCTGCCGAACGCCGACCTGGTCGACTTTGAGCGGGTTCTGGACATGCAGGCGGGGACGATGGACCGGAACGTCTTGTGGGAGATGCGTTCCGGCAAGCGCGTCGCCATCAAATCCCGGCGGTTGGTGTCTTATGAACACAGGAACCTGGCGGCCATTTCCTACGAAGTGACCGTTTTGAACGCCGAGGCTTTCGTGGACATCTCCTCGGAGATGAAAAACGACGAGGGCCGCCGCCTCCGCTCCGGAGATCCCCGGCTGCACCATTCCTTCAAACGCCGGGTGCTGGTGCCCCACATCTGCGAAAGCCGGGACCGGCGGGTGATCCTGGGCCACGAGACCGAAAAAAGCCGCATGAGATTGGTCTGCGGGATCGAGCACCTTGTTGAAGCGGATTGTCCGGTGTCGGTGCAGAGCGAATGTTCCGAACAAGAGGGGAAGGTCGCTTTTTCTTGCCACGCGAAAGCCGGCACCCCCATCCGAATCACCAAGTTCATGGCATACCACACCTCGGCAATGCTCCGATTCGAGGAGTTGAAGGATTGTGTGGACCGGAGCCTGGACCGGGCGCTCGCCGTCGGTTTCGAACACCTCCTGGACGCGCAACGTCGGCATCTGGATGACTTCTGGCGCCGCAGCGACGTGCGAATTCAAGGGGACGACAAGGAACTCCAGCATCGCGCCGGAGAACTGCAGCAGGCGATGCGCTTCAACCTCTTCCACATTTTCCAGGCGGCATTCCGGGTCGAAGATACGGGCATTCCTGCAAAGGGTCTCACCGGCCAGGCTTATGACGGCAATTACTTCTGGGATACGGAGACCTACGTCCTGCCTTTTCTGATCCATACGTACCCTCACCTTGCCAGAAACCTGCTCGACTTCCGATACCGCATGTTGGATAAAGCGCGGCAGCGCGCTCGAGAGGTCAATGAAGACGGAGCCCTCTTTCCCTGGAGGACCATCGCCGGAGAAGAGACCTCGGCCTATTATGCTGCGGGCACAGCCCAATACCACATTAACGGGGATATCATGTATGCCCTGCAAAAAT
>CAYWOT010000322.1:0-2729 GCA_964459975.1 uncultured bacterium | reverse complement strand
CCCCATAACGAGCTGCGCACCCCCCTTGGGCGGGGGCGTGTCTTCCGAAGTGGAGCCATGGAGGGCGAGAACGAGGAACGACCCGCAGCCGCAGCCGTGCAGGGATGCACGGCAAGGCGTCCTTAGCGCAAGGGGTGGTGCGAGCGAGTTGGAGCGGCAGGAGGGGGCAGGAAGCCGGGGGAGACGTCCGCTCCCCGCGAGCTTCCTACCCGCTGGTGCAACGCCGGCTCCCCTCCGCCGGGAGGCACCGGACCCTTCCTACGCCTTCCAGAGGCCGTGCACGTTGCAGTACTCCCTTGCGGTGACTGCGGACGCCTCGATCGGGAAGTGCGCCTCGGGCGGCTGGCCCGGCTGGAGGAACTGCCGGTAGAGCTTTCCGTCCGCAATCACTTCGATCCATTCGATGTAGTGCTTCTCCTCCATGGGATGCGGGGCCGACCCGACCTTGACCTTGAACCCGCCGCCCGCCCTCTCGACGACCGGAACGTGTTTTTCCCGGCTCGCGTCGACGGTATTTTCCGTCTGCAGCACCATCGGGGTCCCGCAGCATACGGGTTTCCCCGCCGCTCCGTGAAGCACTTCCACGGAGAGGCCGCACTTCTCGCAGCGGTACATCTCTTTCCTTTCCGGCATGATTCCCTCCTCCCGGTCCGAGCCCCTTGCGGGGAATTCGCTGCGCCCGGGCGCGTCGGTTCGCGCCGCCTCGAAGACCCTTGCGCCGCCAATGAGATAGGGATGCCGTCTGCCGCGTTTCTTTTTTTCTTGTAGGAAACACGACATTTTTGTCTGTCGGGGCGGCGTTCGCCGCTCTCGCCCGCTCCGAGAATCGTCACGCCGATTTCCCTTGTCCGGCGCACCGTTGCGTGTGCATCGCGGCGCGCGCAGGCGGGAATGGCACGCCTCCTGCTCCGGCCGCCCCTTAAGGTCGGCCGAATGCGGAAGACAAGGAGGCAGGCAATGGGATCGACCAAACACGGAAGGATCGGCGGGAGCAAAAGGGCGTGGATCGCGCGGTGTCTGGTCGCGACGATTGCGGTCGTTAGCGCCACGGCGGCGTTCGCCCAGGAGGCCAAGGGACCGGCGGTCAGCGCCGACATCTCGGTCGGCAGCAAGTACGTCTGGCGGGGACTCATCCTCACGAACGACCCGGTCCTTCAGCCGTCGCTGACGGTCGACTACAAGGGCCTGGGCCTGAACCTCTGGGCGAACACCGACCTCACCGACGTCAACGGAACGCCGGGCGAAGTGAACGAGTTCGACTACACCCTCACCTATTCGTTCTCCTACAAGAAGGTGAACGCGTCGGTCGGCGTGATCCAGTACACGTTCCCGCACACCGGCGCCGAGCCGACGACCGAGATCACCGCGTCCGCGGGACTCGATGTTCTCCTCTCGCCCACCGTGACCCTCTATTACGACGTGGACCAGGTGGGAGGCGTCTACGGCACCCTTGGCTTGAGCCACAGCCTGCCGCTGGGCGTGACGTACCGGGGAATCTCGCCCAGCCTCGACCTGTCCGGGTCGGTCGGATACGGGTCGGACAACTGGAATGAAGGGTACTACGGCGCCAAGACCTCCGGATTCGTGGACCTGCTCCTGACCGCTACGCTGTCGGTCCCCATCGACGACCACCTTTCCGTCGCGCCGTTCGTAAGCTTCTCGCAGGTGCTCGACGGCGGCCTCAAGGATGCGGTCGAGCACGACAACGCCACGTACTTCGGAGCCACGTTGTCCTACGCGTTCTGACCACAAGGGGCAATGCCCCGAAAACGACGATTTCCCGGTCCCGCTTCCTTGAAAGAGGGCGGGCAGGAAAGGAGCAATGCCATGACGAAACTCGCAACGGGCAAATGGCCCCTGATCGTGTTCTTCCTCGCCGCCCTCCTGTTCGCGGCCGGCGCGGCCACCGTGGGCCTGGCCGACGAAGCGGCCGCCCCGGCGCCGGCCGCAGCCGCCGCCCCGCAGGCTCCGCACGTGCCGACCACGGCCGAGGTCCAGAAGAACGTCGACTTCGTCTGGACGCTCGTTGCGGCGTTTCTCGTGTTTTTCATGCAGGCGGGGTTCGCCATGGTCGAGTCGGGGTTCACCCGCGCAAAAAATGCGGTGAACATCATGATGAAGAACCTCATGGACTTCGCAGTGGGGTCGATCGTCTTCTTCCTGATCGGGTTCGGGATCATGTTCGGGACGAACCCGACGGGATGGTTCGGCACCAACGGGTTCCTCCTCTCGGACTTCGCGAAGGACGCCGACAAGTGGATTTACGCGTTCTGGATGTTCCAGGTTGTCTTCGCCGCCACGGCCGCCACCATCGTCTCGGGGGCGATGGCGGAGCGGACGAAGTTCATTGCATACCTCATCTACAGCGCCGTGATCAGCGCCGTCATCTACCCGGTCTTCGGATCGTGGGCGTGGGGCGGTCTGTACCACGGAGGAGGATGGCTCGAGAAGCTCGGGTTCATCGACTTCGCCGGATCCACCGTCGTCCACTCGGTCGGCGGCTGGGCGGCGATGTGGGGAGCGATCCTGCTCGGCCCCCGGATCGGGAAATACGGCAAGGACGGGAAGATCCTGGCGATCCCGGGGCACAACATCCCCATGGCCACGCTTGGCGTCTTCATCCTCTGGTTCGGCTGGTTCGGGTTCAACCCCGGAAGCACGACAGCCGGGAATCCGGACATCGCCCGGATCGCGGTGAACACGAATCTCGCGGCGGCGGCGGGCGCGGT
>CAYWOT010000321.1:0-2737 GCA_964459975.1 uncultured bacterium | reverse complement strand
GCCCGGTGACCGACGCCCGCTGCAAGGTGACTTGCCCGGGCGTCCCCCGGGCGAAGAACTCCCCGCAGGCGCGGCCGGCCCCCGGGCCGAAGACGATCAGTTGATCGGCACTTTACACAACCTCGCGATCGTGTACGACCAGGAGACGAAGCGCAGCCGCGTGGTCAGCGTAATGTGCAAGGCATGCGGCGCGTGCGTCGCGGCCTGCCCGTCGGGCGCGATCAAGGGTCGACCTTTCACGGACCGCCAGGTGTTCGAACAGATCGAGGGGGTGCTCGAATGGGTTTCGAACCCCGCATCGTCGGGTTCCTGTGCAACTGGTGCACCTACACCGGCGCCGACCTGGCGGGGACGAGCCGGATCAAGTACCGCCCCAACGTGCGCGTGATCCGCGTCATGTGCTCGGCCAGGATCGATCCCACCTTCGTGCTCAAGGCGCTGGCGGGAGGCGCGGACGGCGTCCTCATCGGCGGCTGCCACCCCGGCGACTGTCACTATTCCGAGGGAAACTACAAGGCCATGCGCCGGTACCCCCTGCTGAAGCGGATGCTCAAGGACTTCGGCGTGGAAGAGGAACGGGTCCGCCTGGAATGGATCAGCGCCAGCGAAGGGCAGCGCTTCGCCGAGGTCATAAACGACATGACCGAGAAGATCCGCGCGCTGGGGCCCAGCCGGATCCGGCTCTCGCCGGACGCCGAAGCGGTCGAGAGGTAGCGCCATGGCGGAGAAGAAGCTGCAGGTCGCCCTCTACTGGGGCTCGGGTTGCGGCGGCTGCGACGTCGCCGTCCTGGACACGCACGAGTTCGTCCTCGATCTGGCCGCCGTGGCCGACATCCGGCTGTGGCCCATCGCCGTGGACGGAAAGTACGCGGACCTCGAGGCGATGGAGGACGGAGAGCTCGATCTCGCGATCTACAACGGTGCGGTCCGCAACGGCGAAAACGAGCATATCGCGAAGCTGCTGCGCCAGAAGAGCAAGGTGATGGTGGCCTTCGGCTCGTGCGCCCACATGGGGGGGATCCCCGCGCTGGCGAATCAGGTGGCGCGGGAGGAGATCCTGGAGCGGGTGTACCGCGACAACCCTTCCCTGGAGGAGGGAAGCCGCGACGTCCCGCAGGTGCGCACGCCGTTGGAGGCCGGGGGGGAACTTACGCTCCCCGTTTTCTACAACCGGGTCTACAGGCTGTCCGACGTCGTGGACGTCGACCTCTTCGTTCCCGGATGCCCGCCGGCCCCCGACCAGGTCAAGGCCGTCTTGAAGGCGGCGGCGAGCGGCCTGCTGCCTCCGAAGGGGAGCGTGGCGGGCGCGTCGGACCGCGCCGTTTGCGACGACTGCAAGCGGAAGAAGGAGGAGAAGAAGGTCACGCGCTTCTTCCGTCCGTGGGAGGTCATTCAGGACGGCGAGCGGTGCCTCCTGGAGCAGGGCATTCTCTGCGCCGGTTCGGCGACCCGCTCCGGCTGCGGCGTACGCTGTCCGAACAGCGGCATGCCGTGCCGCGGCTGCTACGGCCCGACGCCCAACGCGGCGGACCAGGGGGCGAAGCTCTTGAGCGCGGTGGCTTCGATCATCGACAGCAGGGACCCCGCGGAGATCGAGCGGATCCTCGACGGGCTTCCCGATTTCCTCGGCTACGCCTACCGGTTCGGCATGGCGGCGTCGCTGCTGAAAAGGAGTATCCGCTGATGGCCAGAACGATCCGCATCGATCCGATCACGCGCCTGGAAGGACACGGCAAGATCGAAATTTTCCTGGACGACGACGGCAGCGTGAAGGACTGCCACTTCCAGATTCCCGAGCTGCGCGGTTTCGAGCGATTCGTGGCGGGACGGCCGATCGAGGAGCTGCCGCGCATCGTGACACGGATCTGCGGGGTGTGTCCCGCCAGCCACCACATGGCGGCCGCGAAGGCGGTGGACGGCTGTTTCGGCGGCGAGGTGCCTCCGCTTGCCACCAAGCTGCGCGACATGTACTACCAGGCGCACTTTCTCCACAGCCATATCGCCCACTTCTTCGCGCTGGCGGCGCCGGACTTTGTCTGCGGCCCGCAATCGGCCCCGGAACTGCGCAATATCCTCGGCGTCGTCTCGAAGGTCGGCCTCGATATCGGCCGCCGGGTGATCCGGGCACGGGCGCTCGCGCAGTCGATCCAGCAGACCATCGGAGGCCGGAGCACGCACCTCGTGTGGTGCCTGCCCGGCGGCGTGTCCAAGGGACTCAAGCCGGAAGAGCTCGCGGAAATCCGCCCGATGGTCGACGAGCTCTACGACTTCGCGCGGTTTTCGCTGACGCTGTTCCGGGACGTCGTCCTGGGCAACCCGGAGTATCTCGAGCTGATCCTGCGAGGGCCGTACACGCTGGACGTCCACAACATGGGGGTCGTGGACGACAACAACGCGCCCAACTTCTACGACGGCAGGGTCCGGGTGGTCGACTTCCTGGGAGGGGAGATCTGCAAATATTCCCCCGGGGAATATGCTTCGCATGTGGCGGAGCACGTCGAGCCGTGGTCGTACCTGAAGTTTCCCTTTCTGAAGCAGCGGGGCTGGAACGGCTTCGTCGAAGGCATCGACTCCGGCATCTACACGGCCACCGTTCTCGCTCCCACGGCCGCCGAAGCCGACCAGCATCACTCGTTGCCCTTGCTGCAGCCGGCCGGCGTCGGACAGCTGCTTCAAAGCCAGCGGGATCGTCGAAGAGACCGTGTTTCCGATATCCTGCATTCCAATGAAAAACTTC
>CAYWOT010000320.1:0-2738 GCA_964459975.1 uncultured bacterium | reverse complement strand
CCGAGTCCCACAACTTCGGCGCCGTCCGTCTCCTCGACATCCTCTCCTCGGCCGCCCAGGACCTTGCGCAGAACGACGCCTTTCTGAAGGAGTACATGGAGCTCGTCAGCCGGAAGCTGTCCCGGAGGATCGGCGGCAGGAAGACGCCGCTTCTGATCGCCACCGGCGGCAACATCGAGGCCGTCGCCCAGATCCCCGAGGTCTCGGCAAAGCCCCACCCCGACTATCCGGACACGGTCGCCATCGAGCCCGCGAGCCTGCGCCGGCTCATGGAAGAGATCGCCGGCATGACGGTCAAGGCCCGCATGGAGCGCTTCGGCCTCCGGGAAGACCGGGCCGACGTGATCCTCCCGGCGTGCTACGTCTACCACAAGATCGCCGAGATCAACGGCGCCCCCGAAATCCTCGTGCCCCGCGTCAGCCTGAAGGACGGCATCATCCTGGACATCGTCCGCCAGAACGGAGAACGCTCGGGAGATCTCCGGGAACAGATCCTCGTCTCGTGCCGGCAGCTCGCCGAACGCTACCGCGTCGACCTCGCTCATGCCGAGAAGGTGGCATCCCTGGCCGGCCGGATCTTCGATCAGACGGAGCCGGTCCATCGTCTGGGAAGCAGGATGCGGGTCCTGCTGGAGGCGGCCGCCCTTCTCCACGACATCGGATACTTCGTCAGCATCCAGAGACACCACAAGCACAGCTATTACATCATCGCCAACTCGGAGATCGTCGGCCTGTCGTCCGCCGAACGGCTGCTCGTGGCGCAGATCGCGCGGTATCATCGAAAATCGCCGCCCCGGCCCGACCACGTCGAATTCGAGGCGCTCCCCAAACGGGACCGAACGGTCGTCCGGAGCCTGGCGGGTATCCTGCGAATCGCCGATGCCCTCGACAAGGAACACGCTGGCGGCATCGAGGAGATCTCCTGCAAGCTCGGCAACGGCCAACTGGTGATCCATGCCCGGGGAAAGACGAGCGGGCGCCTCGAGGACTGGGGCATGAGGAAAAATGCGGAGCTGTTCCGGGAAACGTTCGGCGTCGACGTCCGGCTCAAGGTCGACTCGCATGGCTGAGCCGAGGAAAAACGAGCGGCCGGCGAAGCCGACGCCGGGAACGCTGATCGCGGTGGAAGGGCTGGACGGCTCGGGGAAATCGACCCAGATCCACCTCCTGCGCCGGTGGCTGCAGCTGGAGGGGTACAAGGTCGTCTTCACGGAGTGGAACTCCTCCGCCATCGTCAAGAACGCGACGCGGAAGGGGAAGAAGCGCCGCCTCCTCACTCCGACGACCTTCTCCCTGATCCACTGCACGGACTTCGCCGACCGCTACGAGAGGACGATCCTGCCCATGCTCAAGGCCGGGTTCATCGTGCTGGCCGACCGGTACAAGTTCACCGCCTTTGCGCGCGACACCGTCCGCGGTTGTCCCTTGTCCTGGGTCGAGAGCCTCTACAGCTTCGCGGTCCGTCCCGACATCACCCTGTATTTCCGCATTCCGCTGGCGGAAGCGGTCGGCCGGATCCTCTCGGGAAGGCCGGCGCTCAAGTACCACGAGGCGGGAATGGACCTCAACCTTTCGACCGATCCGACGGAAAGCTTCACCATCTTCCAGGGACGGATCCACAAGGCCTACGAAGCGCTCGCCAGGAAATACGCGTTCACGAAGATCGATTCGAACCGCCCCATCGAGGTCGTCCAGGAAGACGTCCGGCGGATCGTCCGGGGCCGCGTCGATCTCGCCCGGTACAAGGCGGGGATGCGGAGGCTCCCGTGAAACGGTTCCTCGGGGAGGGAATCCCGGGCGTCGATCCGGCGTCACTCAAGGGAAGGCTGATCGTCCTCGAGGGGCCCGACGGGTCGGGACGCAGCACCCAGATCGGCCTGCTCACGGACTGGCTCGAGGACAAGGGGTACGCGGTCGTGCACGTCGGGCTCAAGCGTTCCACCCTGGTCGGTCCGGAACTGGCTCGGGCCAAACAGGGGAACGTGCTCTCCCCCCGCACCCTGTCGCTGTTCTACGCCACCGATTTCGCGGACCAGCTGGAGAACCGGATCATCCCGGCGCTCCGGGCCGGCTTCATCGTTCTGGCCGACCGGTACATCTACACGCTCATGGCGAGGGACATCGTCCGGGGAGGCGAGCCGGAGTGGCTCCGCTCCGTTTACGGCATCGCGCTCGTGCCGGACCTCGTCCTGTACCTGCGGGTCACGCCGCAGAAACTCCTGGACCGGTACATCTACCGCGGCATGGAGCTAAATTACTGGGAGTCCGGAATGGACCTGGGATACAGCCGGGGCTCGTGGTACGACTCCTTCATCCGGTACCAGAGCGAATTCCACCGCGTCTTCATGACCCTGCAGAAGCAGTACGGGTTCCACGTGGTCAACGGCATGCGCCACCCGCAGACCATCCTGCGCGAACTTCAGGCCCGGATCGAATACGTGATCACGTCGCGATCGGAGAACCCATGAAAGGAAGAACGGGGAAACGGCCTGCGGCCTCCGCGCCGTCCCGGACGGAACGGGCCCCCAAAGTTGCGGACGCCCTCTCGCGCAAACCGGGCGCTCGGGTGGCCCGGGAGAGACTCGTCGTGGAGATGCACCGCCTGCGTTCGCTGTTCGGCGAGATCGCTCAGCGGTACACCGCCGATACCGAGGCCCGGATCGCCGCCCTGATCGCAACCGTCGAGAGCGGCACGATTCCCGCGGCAAAGGCCCGGGAGCTCCTGGAGACGATCTGGA
>CAYWOT010000319.1:0-2741 GCA_964459975.1 uncultured bacterium | reverse complement strand
CATGGCCAACAGCCGGATCCGGAACAGGAGCTTCACGACCGGGTGCACCGGGACTTCGTGCTCCATGAGCAGCACGACCCCGTCTCGCCGGACCACCCGCTTCATTTCGAGCAGGGCTCTCTGCCGCGATTCCCCCTTCAATTCGTAAAGGGCGTGGGAGCAGGTCACCGCGTCGAAGGTGTCGTCCGCGAACGGAAGGTCCGATGCGTCCCCCTCCACGAACCGGACCCTGCCGGTGACGTTCTTTTCCGCGGCCTTCCGCAGCATGCCCCGGGAAAAATCGCACCCCACGACCAGGGACCCGGGATTTCGGCGGTCGAATGTCAGGGGGACCGACCCCGTTCCGCAGCAGACGTCCAGGATGCGGGGGTAGGGCTTCTTTTCGAGCGCTGCGGCCCGGACCAGACATTCGCGGGTGTCGTCTTCGTCGCGGCGGGAATGCATGCGGACGAAGCCGTCGTAGACGTGGGAGAACAGGTCGTAATACGTGCGCCGGCCTTGCCTCGGGTGCGCCATCTCCGGCCCCGCCGGGCTCTCTACTTCGGCGCCCGATCCGAGCGAAGGGTCCGGCCGTCGAGCGACGAATCGCCCCCAAGCCGCCAGCGGGCCGGAGCGTACGAGGGTTCGCCCAACGCGTCGCGCATGCAGCGAACGCAGGGGACGTAGCCCTGCGCGACGGCCTGCACGGCCGGGATCATTTCGAGGGGTCCATGAATGAACCGGCAGTCCGGACGGTGGAAGGTCTTCCCCTTCGCGGTCACCGCGACCCGGCCTTCGGGCACCTTCACCGCGGGCTCGGCGTGTCCGGACCGCAGGCGGACTCCGCCGGAGAATCCCCGGGCGGCCGCAAATCCCGCCGCCAGCAACGCCACCGCCGCCAGACAGCAGAGCCATGTGCGCAGCGCCATGAGTCCTCCGTTCGAAGGCGCCTACTCGCTCAGGTACTCGGGCCCCTTCTTCCAGCCCGACAGCATGGAGATGAAGTTGTGCCACCCGTGCAGCGCCACCATGATCAGGTGCCCCAGGATGAACAACAGGAATCCGCACATGGAAAGGAAATGCCAGATCCGGGTGTCGTGGAAGCCCCCGAAGACCGACGCGAGCCAGGGGAACTGCACCGGCTTGTAGAGCACCAGGCCCGTCGCGGTCGAAAGAACGCCGAGAAGCACCGCGCCGGTATAGGCGAGCTTCTGCAGCGGGTTGTACGGTTCCACGAGGTCCGGCTTCTCGCCGAACAGGAAGTAGTGGCGGGTCATCGGCCAGACGCCTTTGACGTCCCTCGGCAGGAACAGGACCTGCCGGACATTGCCGCTTACGATCTCGTACGCGAGATACGAGAGGCCGGTGCCGACGAAGATCCACATGAACGTGAAATGCCACTGCAGCGCCCCGGCGAGCCAGCCGCCGATCGTCAGCGCCTCCGGAACCTCGAGGAGATTTCTTTGCGGAATCTTCGGGCCGAAACTGGGAAACGCGATGAAGATCCGAAGACCGCTGCCGACCAGCACGAAGAGGGACACCGCCGTGAGCCAGTGGCAGATCCTCACGACGAGCGGGTGTTCGTAGGCGACCGGCACCGTGCCGCCGTCGACGTCGAGCCGGTGCGTCTTCAACCGAGCCACGGATGGAGGCGTGCGCACGGAACCCGCTCCTTTCAAAGACCCGCGAACCAGGAGTACCCCTGGTCTTCCCAGTAGCCGCGCCTCGGGCTCAACACCTCCGTGACGCGGATGCGGGTCAGGTATTTGGCGCTCTTGTACCCGAGCTTCGTCGGGAAATGGAACCGCAGCGGCGCGCCGTGGCCCCGGTCGAGCGGCCTCCCGTACATCTCGTAGCAGAGCAGCGACTGGGGATGCATCGCGGTGGGCATATCCACGGACTCGTAGTAGTCGTCCGCGCACGCCACTTCGAGAAAGCGGGCGTTCGGATCCGCCCCGACCGCGCGCAGGAAGTCGGAGATGCGCACGCCGCCGAAGTTTCCGACGACGTCCCAACCTTCGACGCAGACATGCCGCACGTTCTGGACGAGCTTCGGCATCTCCCGGATCTGCGCCAGCGTGTAGTCCCCCGGCCGGGCGACCTTTCCTTCGACCGTCAGGGTCCAGGCGTCGAGATCGACGCCGGGATCGAGAACGTCGTAGCCGTTGTACGGAAACCTTGCGAAGGGGACGACCTCCGCGGGAGCGAACGTCGGCGCGAGCCGATGCGAGTTGAACAGGGCCCCGGACGCAAGGTCGCTCAACGCGAGCCCCGTCCGAAGAATGGGCGCCCGCCATCCGGGAACGAGGAAGACGCCGGCGGCTACGACGGGGGAGATCTTCAGGAGTTCGCGACGGTTGAGCCTGAGCCACCCGCGTCGGTCGAGGGTCGGCCGCGCGCGCTGCGGTACGGTCTCCCCGGGCGGCTCCGCCGGCGCACCGGGTCGGCGTTCCGGGTCCGGGACCTTTCCTTCCGCGGGAGCGTGGGACCGGTCTTCTCCGGACGCGCGATCGTCATCTTCCGGCCGCCGCGGCGGATTCAAGCGCGTGTCGTCGTCCATGGCGTCCCCCATAGACCACCGAGGAGGCGCACGCCGCTCCTTCCAAGGCGGCGCACCGATTCGGGCGATGGCGGATACGCGGCCCGCAATCGCATGACGCAGGATACCCTATAGCTTATCGGCTTCTCCCGCGGCGGGCAACGGGAAAGGCGCCCAACGTTCCCGGGCGCCCGCCGGGTTCGACCCGCGCCGCAAGAAAGGA
>CAYWOT010000318.1:0-2755 GCA_964459975.1 uncultured bacterium | reverse complement strand
CGGGCTAAGCGGAATCTACTTCCAGATCCAATACCTAAGCGATGTCGCCGCCGGTCTTGCCGGCGGACTGTTCTGGCTCACCGTCTGCGTCACAGGGCTCGAGGTCCATCGGCGGGCAAGACGTTCCTCCGGCCCGGAAGGAACCCGGACCGCCTGACCGCCCCGCGCTCGACCTGCACCACCGTGGACCCGGCAAACGAGTTCCCGGCGAACGCTTCGACGCGCTTCCGGATCTCGTCCGGCGAAGGCAGGTTCGCCGAAGCCGTCGTGCCCCACCCCGGGCCGCCGCAGCAATACCCCGACCCGTGCATCCACAGGCGGCGGGATCTTCTCCTCCACCGATTTCCCCTTGCCGTGAACCTTGCAGACGGATTGCACCACGTGCGGCCGCGCCGAAGGCCGGCCATTGCGAAAAGATCGCGCAGCTTGCGCCCCGCGGGAACCCGTGTCACTACACCTCCGGCCGGTCCCGCCGGCGGTTTTTCGGGCGCCGCGCGAGGACACGCGAATCCGTCCTCAATCGGTCCCTTCCGATGTGGCAGAAGGTGGGCGGGATCGCAATACGCCTTGGGGGAGACGGACGGTGCGGCGCGACAACGGCATGGCGGAAAGGATCCTGCTCTTCCTTCTCGGCGCGTGCGCTCTGCTGTTCATGGCCCTGCTGTCCACAAGGTGCTGAAAAGAAGGCGTCCCCCAAGCGGCCGGTGGTCTTTCGCGTCTGGTTTTCCGTTTCCCCTGCGTGGCATAATATATCTTGCAGGTGGTCCCGGGGGGGGCCACCGAACACCGTACCCTTTTCGCTGCCGTCGCGAGGTGGACGCCGTGCTCGCAAAAGCACACTACAAGGGCCGAAACGGCATCCGGGCCGTCCGCCGCTGGTTCATTCCGTACTGCTCTTCCCTTCTCTACCGCGACCGCTTCCGCCCCGTGCTCTGTTACCTGTTCACGGACTGGAAATGCAACATCGACTGCCATTACTGCTGGCAGTACAACAACCGGGAGCCCGGGATGTCCCTGGAAACGGCGAAGTCGGCGATCGACTGGCTCAAGACGGTCGGGTGCCGGGTCGTCGCCCTCATGGGGGGAGAGCCGCTCGTGCGCCGGGATTTCATTCTCGACGTCATCCGTTACGGCAGCGAGCGAGGTTTCTTCATGTACCTCCCGACCAACGGCTACCTCATGGACGAACGGTTCATCGACGAGGCGGGGCGGGCGGGGGTGGCGGCCATCAACCTGGCGGTGGACTGCGTCGCGCCGCGGCCGGGGCTGCCCAAGGCCCTGCTGGCCGTCGAGCGCCAGTTCCGGTACCTGGTGGAGCGGCGAACGCGATGGGGGTTCATCGTCTTCTTCAACATCAACATCTGCCGGACGAACCTCCGCGACGTGAAGCTGCTCACCGAGATCGCCCGGCAAAACGGGGTCGGAACGGACTACCACCTGAACGAGGCGCCCCAGGAGGTCGGCGACATCGCTCATTTCAAGCACCCGGAATTCGAGCTGGGCATCACCCCGAACGAATACGACGAGGTGGAGGAGCTCCTGGACTGGATCATCGCCCGCCAGCGGGAAGGCTGGTGCATGGTCAACTCCATCGCCCACCTGCAGGCGATGAAGGAACGGATGCGCGGACGCATCGCCCCCTGGGAATGCCGCGCCGGGCACAACGGCGCTCTGATCCGTCCCGACGGCACCCTTTCGCCCTGCTTCGACCTGATCACCTACGATCACGACTGGGGGCGGATCTGGGAGCCCCGGTTCGACGCCGAGGAGCTCCGGAAGGTCCGGCTCTCCTGCCTGCCGGCGTGCTCGTCGACCTGCTTCTACACCATGGCGTCCTACTACAACCCGCGCACCGTCTTCCACTGGATCGGCAAGCACACGCAGATGGGCTGAACGCTTACGGCCTCTCCGCCCGGAAACCCTTTCGCGCCGGATCCCGCTTCCTTAACGTCGCCGAAA
Organism: uncultured bacterium; assembly: GCA_964459975.1. Lineage (GTDB taxonomy): Bacteria > Desulfobacterota > Deferrimicrobia > Deferrimicrobiales > Deferrimicrobiaceae > CSP1-8. The sequence goes on along the minus strand of CAYWOT010000318.1, from coordinate 796 downwards.
CCAGTACCACGCGGAGGGCTTCCCGCCCTCTTCTCCGATCACCGTGCGGACCGAGGCGAAATCCGCCCGGAGCAGCGCTTCCACCTCCTCGGGCAGGATCCCGGTCGGGCTGCCTCCGGGCGGCCCCGGCAGCCTGGCGTAAAGCATGTACGGGGCCTGCGGCCGCAGGAGACGGGCCAGGTTCCGCGCATAGCGCGCCCGGTCCTCGCCGGTAAGGGAATGCAGGCAGCCGATGTCCAGCGCGTAGTCGAAGGGGCCGGAAAGCGCGGAGAGGTCGGTGACGCTGCCGACCCGGAAGTCGATCGCAAGCCCGTTGCGGGCCGCCTTCGCGCGCGCGGCGCGGACGGCCCGCGGGATGAAATCGACGCCGGTCACCCGCCATCCGGCCTTGGCCAGGGTCACAGCGTTGGTGCCCGTGCCGCATCCGAGGTCCAGCGCCCTTCCGGGCGGCGCCCGCCCGATGAACTCCATCACCTCGGGAGGGGTGACTTGCGTGTCCCACGGAGTGTTCCGGGACCAATAGCGCCACCGGAATTTCCAGCGGCCGGGCAGGCGGGACTCGATCCGTTTGTACCACATGTCCGAAACCCTTTCCCGTTCCCGGTCCAAACGCGCCCGGGTCCGGCAGCCCGCGAAGCATCGGCTCCGAACAGGCGCCGGGACTTCAGGAAATCCGCTCCCAGGCTATCCGCACGGCTGATACGATGGCGGTACGGCCACGTTGCGTTTCGAAACGGGAGGCTCGGGCCCGCTCCCCCATCGGGGCTCGTGCGGTCTTGTCCAAGAAAAGGGCGCC
>CAYWOT010000317.1:0-2763 GCA_964459975.1 uncultured bacterium | reverse complement strand
GGAACCGACAGATTCCCCCGCCGTACACGTTGATGAGCGACCGGAGGATCCTCCGCCTTTGCGGTTCCGGGGGGTTCGACGCGGAACGGTCCAGCGCGGCGTTCATCCGCTCCCTCGCGCCGGGCTCGCTGTCGAAGAGTTCCCTAAGCTCCCGAGTCATGCCGACGAGCCCTCTCGAGCGGACCATGTCCTCGCGAGACCGGGGCAGCTCATCCGCCCTTTCGGGGAAAACCGTTTCCGCGACGCGAACGAGATCGTCGTACGCCGGAAGCGCATAGAGCTGGAACGCGACTACCGGCAGCGTGGGCGTGGCTCCTCCCCCCACGGACCGCCGGAACGTCCAGCCCCGGACGACCTTGAGGGGAAACTTCGGTACTGGATACGGCGCCGAAGCGGCGGACGCGTCGGCAAAAAGGGGAAGCGGCGAAATTCGCCGCACGATATCGACCTCTCCCCTCGTCCGTCCGCTTGCATCCGTGATGGAGAGCTTCTCGGACTGCTGACGTTCAGCCAGCACCACGATCTTCGCCTTTCGGATCGCATCGGCGAATGCACGATCGTCCTTGCCATCGGCGGCGTCTTCGAAAAAGACGTCGAACACGATGACCGCGGCGCCGGCTTTCGCCAGGACCTTCGTCAGTCGGGCGTGGAGGGAGCGGGGCCATTTTCTGAGGTCATCCGGCAGCTCGAGGCGATCGGCCGATTCCTTGTCGACGCTCACGACGACCGCAGCCGGGGGAGGAGTCCGGCGTCCCCGCAGGTGAAAAAGGAGTCCGAGCCCGTAATTCTCTTCAAGCGTCAATCCAAAGGGGCTGAGCCCGAGCAGACTGCCCACAATCCCGGCCGCGACTCCGAGCAATGCCCCTTTGGCAAGGCGAGAACCCATGGCACCCCCCCGACAAAAGCGGGCGGTCTGTGGCTCTCAAACTACCGTATCGACGAACGCTTTCTCGTTTGAAACGGACTCGGTGCCCTTTAGAGAAACCCCTGCCTCGCCAACACCTTACCTCACGAAAGATGACAGATTGGTGACGGATCCGTATTCCGCGAAAAACCGCTTCGCGAAGGGATGGAACGACCGCGCCTCGTGGTTCCAATTCTCGAGATCCCTTCGATACCCAACCGATAATTCGGAAACCGCGAAATGTCAAGCACATTCGTCCTCGGGGGAATCCGGCGGAACTTCGTGTCGAGGTCCGTTGGACGCGGGGCGCCCCGGCCCCGCGTGCGACGCCTTTTATCAGCAAGGATTTACGAGAGGTCGCGGGTCACGGCCCGGCAGAATGCCATCGCCAGGGCGTCGGAGGCGTCCGGAGAAACCGGTTTCCGGATCCCGAGGAGACGGCAGACCATTCCGCCGACCTGTTCCTTGGGAGCGGCGCCGAATCCGGTGACCGACTGTTTCACTTCGCGGGCGCTGTATTCGTGGAGGTCGAGGCCGTGGACGCGGCAGGTGACGATGGCGGCCCCGCGCGCCTGCCCGAGTTTGAGGGCGGACTCCGCGTTCTTGGCCACGAACACCTTTTCCACGGCGGCCTCGGTGGGGTGGTGCAGCCGGATCACCTCGGACAGCATTTCATGGATCGTGTGGAGGCGGTCCGGAAACGACGCCGACGATTCCGTCCGGATGACGCCCCACGCGACCGGAGAGAGGTCGTTTCCGCGGACTTCGAGAACTCCGTACCCCGTCCGCCGCGAGCCGGGATCGATCCCGAGAATTCTCCGACGGTTCACCCGCTGCTACTCCGCGCCCGTCGGTTCATCGCCCCGTAACCGGCAGCACCCTGCGAAGCAGCATCCCTTCCTCTTCGGCGCGCTACGTAGCACGGGCAAACGCCTCCATGGCCTCATCGGAAACGTCGAAGTTCGCCCACACGTGCTGGACGTCGTCGGATTCCTCGAGGGCGTTCATCAGGCGCAGCATCTGGTCGGCGGACTTGCCCTCGAGCGGAACCGTGGACTGCGGGACCATCCCGACCTCGGCGGCGGACATCGCGATCTTACGCTCCTCGAGGCCCCGCTTCACCTCCTCGAACGCATCGGCCTCGCATCGGATCTCGTACTCGTCCGATTCCGGGTCGCTCACGACGTCCTCGGCGCCCAGCTCGACCGCCAGATCGACCAGCGCCTCCTCCGCGATCGCCTTCTTGGGAACCGAGATCGTTCCCTTTTTCGCGAACATCCAGGCGACGCACCCCGCCTCGCCCAGGTTTCCGTTGTGCTTGGTGAAGAGGTGCCGGACGTCGGCGACCGTCCGGTTCTTGTTGTCGGTCAGCACCTCCACGAGAACCGCCACGCCCCCGGGCCCGTACCCTTCGTACAGGTATTCCTCGTAGGTCACGCCCTCGAGCTCGCCGGTGCCCTTCTTGATCGCGCGCGAGATGTTGTCGTGGGGCATGTTCACCGCTTTGGCCGCCGCGATCGCGACGCGCAGCCGGGAATTGCCGGTCGGGTCTCCCCCGCCGATCTTCGCCGCGGTGATGAGCTCGCGCGTGATCTTCGTGAAGGCCCTCCCCCGCTGGGCGTCCGCCTTCCCCTTCTTGTGCTTGATCGAGCTCCATTTGTTGTGCCCGGACATGACCGCCGCTCCGATCGTCGTCAGGTTTTTTTAGCTGCCCGGGTTCCCGCGACAACGCCCCACGGTCCGGTCCCCTTCAAAAAACAACAGCCCTGTGCTCCGTCTCCGGCGCAAGGGCTGGTAAGGAAAAATTCGGCGGCGACCTACTCTCCCACGGGGGTAACCCCGCAGTACCATCGGCGCTG
>CAYWOT010000316.1:0-2763 GCA_964459975.1 uncultured bacterium | reverse complement strand
TCTGAGAGAGCGGCTCAGCCGATACCTGCAAGACGGGAGTGTGGTCTAAGGTTTTTTACGGTGTTGCGTCATTCGACCCTCTGGAAGTCGATGTGTGGGTCCCCCCGTTTTTCGGCACTTTCCAGGTCAAGGAATGCGCTCAGGGCATCCGCCAGGGAAATCACCAGGAATCTGGCAAGGGAACTTCGTGAGGGAAAGCCAAGAAAACAGCGGATGTCACGAGGAGGCCGCGCACTTTGAGCCTTGGATACCGTTGTCCGAGTCGGGACATGGGACAATTCGATCCGCACGCAGAATTGTCTGCAGTGCGCTGTTCGAACGATTCCAGATATCTCTCATGGTCGGGTTTGAAAAACGAGGGTGTCTGCGTTACACTCCCGGGTAGCCTCGTAAGGCAACATCCTGGCGCCAACCGGTAGTGGGGGTCGCGATGAATCTTCCCCGCACGGAGGCAGCTTCGGGATCTTTTTGCGGGCAATCATCCCTTGAGAGTCAAAGCCTCCTTCCCCTGCCCGTGTTAGGCTGTCTCCCAAGCAGCCTATCCCGCCGATTCTGTTTCCACATGCTCGGCGGATTTTTCACTTCTTTCGGCGGTTTCCTGGAAAATATCGGTCGGCCTAATTCCGATAACTGCGGCTCTTCCAGCAGCATTTCAACAGATCATTTATGTTCTTATATGGTTCCGCCTAGTTCGCGTTAGCTGGACGAGTCGTAAAGAATGGTAAAGACAGTTTTCCTAACTCCGGAGTTAAAGAGAGGGACACAATGAGATACTTGGTCTCTGGATCAGAAGGGCCCGGGTTTGGGTCACCGAGGGAAGCAATCGAGGTCTTGGAGAAGGGTTTTCTTCCCACTTTCGACACGCTGATGAAACTTGAAGCGGAAAAGAAGATCGTGGCCGGTGGTCTTCCGGTTGGCGATCGGTCGTTTGTGTTCATCGCCGAGGCCACATCCAACGAAGAGCTTGATCGGATCTTACGCAGCATACCGGCGTGGGGTGTCCTCAATTGGAAAGTTACTCCGCTCCAGACCTTTGCGGGGCGGGCGACTCAAGAACGCGATGAGGTAAAAAAACTCAAGGCGCATTAGGACATAGGAAATCACAAACGCCAGCTAACAACAGGCTGAAGCTGGCGGCTGCCCTGTAGGAAGTCCCGAGGCCCCGCAGCTTAGCCTGAGCGTTAGGTCAATAATTTAGATGATGACGACAAGAACACGAAGAACAGAAATGGAGTTAAAGGGAGCATCGGATCATCTATACTACGAGTTTTGGATGCTGATATCGGTCGCGCGAGCACTCGCGTCTAGGATTGTTTCTCAAGGGTGGTTATTAAATTCCCTATTGGAATCATTTGTAATTCATTTCCGAGCGCTACTCGATTTTTTTTACGCAGAAAAACCCCAAATTGATGATGTTATAGCCTCTGATTTCTTCCCAGACGAGGGACGCTGGGAAAAAATTAGACCACCGTTGTCCGAATACTTGTCAAAATCCCTGGCTCAAGCTCATAAAGAAATTGCTCATCTTACATACGCACGCATAGATGTGACACCCGAAAGAAAAAAGTGGAATCATGTCGAGATCGCGAACGAAATAAAATCCATAATGGATTTGTTTTTGGCGAATGCTCCAAAGCATTTGTTCGGAAATAGATGGAGAGGAATATTTTAACAGAATGGCCTAACGACGGCTTGGAGCTGGCGGCACCCCAACGAAAATCCTGAGGCCCCGCAGCTTAGCCTGAGCGTTAGGTGGACATGATGGAGAAATCCTATGGCAAGTAATCACTGACCTTGTCCCCGATTTCCTCTCCAGCCGGCCCGAAGGCTGCACCCTTAGCTTTTTCCCCGGAAGGAACCACGCCTTGTGGAGCGGCCATCCGCCTACGCGGCGGGCTCGATGCAGCGGGGATCGTCCACGGCCGGGTTGTTGACAAGAGTGCGGACAGGGAAGGCAACCATTGCTTCCGGTGGGTACCGCCGGAGGAGTCCCGTGATCGCTCCGGGATCTTGCAACGCCGGATCAAGCCAAAGAGCGAAGGTATCAGGGGGGAGGATGACGGGCATCCGATCGTGGATCGGCTTTAGGAGTTCGTTCGACGCCGTCGTAAGGATCACGCACGACTCGATCGCGTCGCTGCCCTCTCCCTCCCATCGCTCCCAGAGTCCGGCGAAGGCGAGCGGGCTGCCGTCCCGACTGCAGATGTAGTACGGCTGTTTTCTTCGCGCCTCCTTCTTCCATTCGTAGAAACCGCTTGCGGGGATGAGACAGCGGCGGTGCCGGAAAGCGTCCCGGAACGCCGGTTTCTCCGCCGCCGTTTCCGCGCGGGCGTTGATCATCCGGTCGCCGATAGAAGGATCTTTTGCGCAGCGGGGGATTAGGCCCCAGCGAAACATCCCTAATTCGCGCCCGGTACCAGCGGCTGACTCCCTCACCGCCGCAACCATCTGAGTCGGAGCGATATTGTATCGTGACGCAAGCGGGGCCGACACCTTAACGTCCAGCACCTGCATTAGGAGCTGTGCCGGCTCGAAGTCCAGGAGGGTGAAGCGTCCGCACACGGGTAATTGTCCTCCTGACCTATTTTACAGCCTGGTCGCCTTGCTCGTCGTTGCCGGGACCACCGCCTTGCGTTACATTCAAGCGATTGACGTCAGATGGAAGAGAGGAACGCATGACCGAACCGATGGACACATCCGATCCCAGGGTCTACTCCCATCGCTTCGGAACCGCCGCCTATATGAAGGGGTATGTGACCTTCC
>CAYWOT010000315.1:0-2771 GCA_964459975.1 uncultured bacterium | reverse complement strand
CGATGTTCGACAAGACCTTCCCGACGCTCGACTGCGCCGCCTGCATCCTCACCCCCAAGATGGTCGCCGCGGGACAGCACGGAATGATCGAGCTCCTGACCTGCTCCGAGGTCGAGGAAGTGGGCGGCTCTCCGGGGGCGTACCGGGTCAAGGTACGGAGCCGGGCGCGGAGGGTCGACGAAGACGCCTGCGTGGCGTGCAACGCGTGCGCCGAGGTGTGCCCCACCGTCGTGCCGAGTGAATTCGACAACGGAATCGGAACCCGCAAAGCGATCTACATGCCGTTTCCCCAGGCAGTCCCCAACGCCTTTCTCGTCGACGCCGAGGCCTGTCTCTACGTGCGTAGCGGCGGGAAGAAGTGCGGGGCGTGCGTCAAGAAGTGCATCAAGGAGGCGATCCGTCTCGACGCCGAGGACCGGATCGTCGAGCTTTCGGTCGGCAACATCGTCGTCGCCACCGGCTACGACGTCTTCGATGCCCGGCGGATCGAGCGGTACGGGTACGGCGCCTATCCGAACGTCCTTACGGCGCTCGAGTTCGAACGGCTGACGAACGCGTCGGGCCCGACCGGAGGGAAGATCGTGACGAAGACCCTCCGGCACAACAAGCGCACGAAGACCGAGGAGTGGGCCTTCGCCCCCGACGGCCCAGGCCCCGGGAGCGTGGCGGTCATCCATTGCATCGGTTCGCGCGACGCCAAGTTCAACCCGTACTGCTCGCGTGTCTGCTGCATGTACTCGCTCAAGTTCGCTCATCTAGTCCGGGAGAAGCTGCCCGATGCCGAGTGCCACGAGTTCTACATCGACATGCGCGCGTACGGAAAGGGGTACGAGGACTTCTTCCGGCGGATCGGGGACGAGGGAGTCCACTTGGTGCGCGGCCGCTCGGCGGAGGTTGTTCGGAAAGACGGCCGGATGATCGTGCGGGGGGAAGACATCGTCGGCGACAGGGTGCTCGAAATCCCGGTCGACCTGGTCGTCCTCTCGGTGGGGCTTGCGCCCTGCGCCGACTCGGACCGCCTCGCGCAGCGGCTCGGCATCTCCCGCAACGGGGACGGCTGGTTTCGCGAGCTGGACTATAACGCGGATCCGACCGGGACCGAACGTGGGGGAATCTACGTCGCCGGCGTCTGTCAGGGGCCCAAGGACATTCCCGACACGGTGGCCCAGGCCTCGGAGGTGGCGGCCCGCGTCCTCCGGAGCATCCTCGGAGGACGTGTCCGGGGAAGCCGCGCCGAGGTCACGCTGGCCGACGTCGAGGCGAGCGCCCGCGCGCAGGCGCGAGGCTGACACGGAGGAAATGACATGACCGTCCGAGCGATGCCCGGCCTGATCCGGGAACTCGCGCGCTACGGCGCGCGGGACGTGGCCAAGTGCTACCACTGCGGGACCTGCAGTGCGGTCTGCCCGTTCTCGAAAGAGCCCTTTCTCTTTCCGCGGAAGTCCATGCGGTACCTCCAGATGGGCCTGGCGGAGAACCTCGAAGGCGCGCTGGAGCCGTGGCTTTGCTACTACTGCGGGGAATGCACGGAACAGTGCCCCCGGGAGGCGGAGCCGGGCGAGACGATGATGAGCGCGCGCCGGTGGCTGACGTCCCGATACGACTTCACCGGGATCTCCCGGCTGTTCTACCGGTCCTGGAAAGCCGAGGTGACGGCGCTTCTCGTCACGGCGGCCCTGACGGGGGTCGGATTCCTCCTCTTCGGGACGTATTTCGGCGGAGGGGACATCGGCACGTACGCGGGGCCGGCGGCCTTCCTGCCCTCCGCGAGCGTCGACCGGTTCGACTGGGCTATGGCGGGGGTCCTGGCGGCGCTGCTCGCCGTCAACTGCCTCCGGATGTGGTGGTTCACGACCGGCCGGCGGAGAGCGCCGCGGCCGCCCCTCCTTTCCTATCTCCGGAAGGCGTACCTGCTCCCGGTGCATTTCCTGACCCAGCGGCGCTATCGCGAGTGCGAGAAGAAGGAGCCGTGGCTGGTCCACATCGTCCTGATGGGAAGCTATCTGACGCTCCTGATCCTGATCATGTTCTTCCTGCACCGCATGCACGACGGCCCGGCGACCCGTTGGGAAGTCCACGGATTCGGCTATCTCGCGACCGCCGGCCTCATCGGGGCGACGATCTACGCGCTGCGGGGCCGCATCCGGAAGACCGAGACGCACTACCGGCACACCCACGAGACCGACCTCATCTTCCTCGTTCTGCTTCTGTACGTCGCCGGCACCGGGATCCTGCAGAACGTCCTCTACCGCGTATTCGGCCTCGACGCCGCGGCCAACGTCGCCTACATCGCGCACCTGATGGGCGTCGTGCCGATGCTCGTCGTCGAGGTTCCGTTCAGCAAGTGGGGCCACCTCGCGTACCGGCCCATGGCGATGTACCTGGCCGATCTCCGCGCCGACGCCGTCGCGATGCGGGCGGGGGCGGTCGTCGCGACGGAGAAGATGCCCGCGACGGTTCCGGAGAAGCCGCTGGTCGCGTAGCCGGAGGAGAGCATGAAAAAAGAGCGCAGGATCGGCGTATACGTCTGCAATTGCGGAACCAACATCGCCAAGGTGGTGGACTGCGAGGAGGTGGCCCGATTCGCCGGCTCGCTGCCCGGGGTGGCCGTGGCCCGGTCGTACAAGTACATGTGCTCCAACCCCGGCCAGGAGATGATCGTCCGGGACGTTCGGGAGCAGAACCTGGACCGGGTCATCGTCGCCGCGTGCAGTCCCCGCATGCATCTGGCGACCTTTTCCGCCGCCCTCGAGACGGCGGGAATCAATCCG
>CAYWOT010000314.1:0-2783 GCA_964459975.1 uncultured bacterium | reverse complement strand
GCCGGCCATGGTGTCCCCTGCAAGGCGCCCCTGCTTGATCGCGCTTCTCCAACCGAAGTTGATCCGGGGCTCCCCCGTCTTCCGGTCCGACAGTTCGGCGCAGTCGCCCGCGGCGTAGATGTTCGGGACGCTGCTACGGAGATGGTCGTCCACGATGACGCCGGTGCCCGTCTTGACCCCGCTGGCGGAGAGCAGATCGATCGCCGGCAGCCGTTCCGTGGCCACCACGACGGCCGCACAGCGGACGGTTTCCCCGCCCTCGCTCGATTCGACTTCGAGCTTTCCGCCGGCTTCCGTCACACCGACGATGTCCTGTCCGTCGAGGATCCTCACGCCGGTGTGCCGGACCGAGTCCAGGATGTTCGCCTCGAGCTCTCCTGCGATCGGGTACCCGGTCCGCGGCTTGTCGGGCCGGAACCAGATCACGTCGTTGCCCCGTTTCCGCAGCGCGCTGCTCGCGACGACGGCCAGGAATCCGGGACCGTAGACGGCGACTTTCCCGGCTCGCGGAATCCGCCGCATGATCCGCAGGGAGTCCTCGAGGGAGTCGAACGGAACGATCGCCGGATGCCCGTTCCCGAGCGCCTCCGGGATCTCGGGTTTTCCTCCGGTGGCGAGGAGAAGCGCGTCGTATCGATCCTCGGTCCCGTCCGCAAATCGCACCCGGTTCGCCGCGGGTTCGACCCCGACCGCCCGCTTTCCGCGCCGGACCTCGATCTTCCGGTCGGCAAGATCCTGCGCCTGAGGATCCGCGAGCCCCGCCACGTCGATCCGGCCCATGATCAGGTCGGTCAGAAGCGGCCTGAGATACGCCGGGGCCTCCTCGTCGGTCGCGATGACGATCTCTCCGCCCTTGTCCCGGTCCCGAACGGCCTTCGCGGCTGCGATTCCGGCGGGGCCGCCCCCCAGGATCAGATATCGCATTTCGCACCTCCGGTATGGAATCGACTTCGAACTCCGCTTCCCCGATCCGATCGTTTCACGGCACCCGACGCCCCGAAGGCTTTCGCACCTCCCGCTTCGCATGCCTTGCGGGCGCTCGATTCCGTTGTCCCCATCGTCCGCTTTTCCGGCGCCCGTCGCCTTGACCTGCGTCAAAACCTTTCACGCGCCGGGAAGACGCGACCCGGGGCCTCCGCTGCGTCAGGCCGCCTTCACGGCGACCAGGACCGCGACCGGGTAGGCGAAGGTGACCGTATTGCCGATCCGGCGCGCACGGATTCCCAGGTCGTCGGTATGGACCGCATTCCGAATCAGCGCCCGCACCCGGTCGGCGTCGCCCTCCTTGGGGAAGGACCTCCGAAGGAAACTCTCGAGTTCCAGTTCAAGCTCGTACCGGGTGAGCTGCGGATCGGCCAACCCGACGTCGCGAAACAGCGCCTCCATCTCCAAGAGACGCAACGCATGCACGTGGGACGGGTCCCGGAGCGTTTCCATCCGATCGAACGCCCCGGCCCGCCTCGAATCCTCCGGCCCCGCGACGTCGACAAGCGCAACCTTGCCCGCCGGCCTGCACACCCGTTGCATCTCGGCGAGGACGTCGCGGGGACGTTCCAGGTGATGAAACGCGTACCGGGAGGTGACGATCGAGAACGAGGCGTCCGCGTACGGGAGCGCCGTCACGTCGGCCACGTTCCACGACACGTTCCCGAGCCGCCGTTCCCGCTGGAGCGACCGGGCCTTTTCGATCATGGCGGGCACCAGGTCTACGCCGGTGGCATGCCGCACGATCTCGGCGTATGCGCAGACCACGATCCCCGGCCCGCAGGCGACATCGAGCGCGGTGTCGTCGGCCGCGGCGCCGGTCGCCGCCACCAGCAGCTCCAGGGCCCGCCGGTCGGTAATCGCGGCGGCGCCCGCAAAGGGACTCGCCTGTTTCGTGAACTGGTCGACGATCGTCCGTTTCCGTTCGTCCATTGGTCCGCTCCTCCTGCGACCGCTCCGACGACACCGCTTCGCGATCGCGTGGCTCCCGCAGAGAATCGCTGCGGAAACGCCTGACCGTCTCGACGATATGCGATGCCGTGAAGGATGAGGAGATGCCGCCGACGGAGAATCGCACCCGGCGAATGACCGGATTCCGAAACCTTCCCGAAACCCGAAACGGCTCCCGATCCTTGCGCTTGACGGGTATTACGAATGCGAATAACGTATTACTACTCGTTCCCAAGGAGAACACGGCGCGTGCCGGGAATCGCCCGCATCGGCATATCGCTCGACGAGCAACTGCTCGCGGATTTCGACCGACTCATCGAACGGAAGGGATATGCCAACCGATCGGAAGCCGTGCGCGACGTCCTACGCGAAAACCTCGTCCGCGAGCGATGGGAAACGGGGACCTCGCCGGCGATCGGCACGATCACGCTCGTATACAGTCACGAGACACGGGAGCTGGTCGACAAACTCACCGATCTGCAGCACGGTCATTACCGGACGATCGTCTCCACGCTCCACGTCCACCTGGACGCCCACCACTGCCTCGAGGTCCTGGTGGTCCGAGGGAAGGCGGCCGCCTTGAAGACGATCGCCGACCGTCTGATCGGAACCCGGGGGGTCAAGCACGGGACGTTTTCCGCCACGATGGAAGGCACGGCGCTGGCGTAGGGATCTCGACCATTTTTTTTGGGAATCGGGTAGCACGAAAACCAATATCGTAATACAGCACGGCCGGGATTCCCTGCGATGAAACCAGCTTGGAAAAAACCGCTTGCGGCGCTCCTTTGCGCGGCGGCAGTCGTCGGCGTTCCCGGCAGTGCATATTCCGGCCATCCGCTGGGAACGGA
>CAYWOT010000313.1:0-2794 GCA_964459975.1 uncultured bacterium | reverse complement strand
GTAGGTGCCCATCTTCAGGAGGATCCCCGCCAGGATGACCGAGATGGCGGTCGGCGCCTCCACGTGGGCGTCGGGGAGCCACGTGTGGAACGGGAAGAGGGGAACCTTGATCGCGAACCCGATGAACAGCCCGAGGAACAGGAGAATCCGGACGTCGAACCCTTTCAGCCACGCGCTGTGGGTGGACTGCTGCATGAAGTACAGCATGTTGAACGTGTGTTCGCCCGTCACGGGGTTGGACGTATTGAAGTAGAGCGCCAGCATGACCAGCAGCATGAGGACGGACCCCAGGAGCGTGTACAGGAAGAACTTGATCGCCGCGTACTCCCGGCGGGGGCCGCCCCAGATCCCGATGAGGAAGTACATCGGCAGGAGCATCACTTCCCAGAAGATGTAGAAGAGGAAGAAGTCCAGGGCGCAGAAGACGCCCATCATTCCGGTCTCGAGCAGGAGGATGAGGGCCATGTAGCCCTTGATCTGCTTCGCGATTCCCCAGGATCCGACCACGGCCAGGAAGGAGACGACCGCCGTCAGGATGATCATCGGCATCGAGATCCCGTCCGCGCCCAGTAAGTACTCGACGTGAATCGACGGAATCCACTGGAAGTGCTCGATGAACTGGAACTGGCTCGCCACGTTCACGCCGGCTGCCGAGGTGTCGAAGGTCCGCCAGAGCTGCACGGCGAGCGGGACCGGGAGGAACGACGCGACGACGGCGATTTTCTTGATGACGTCGTCCTTTGCCCCGGGCACCACGAGAATGGCCGCCGCGCCGGCCAGGGGAAGAAAGATCATCAGGCTCAGGATGTGGCTGTTGATAAAGTCCACGAAGACCTCCTCCGGATCAGAACGCTTTCAGCAGGAAAATGATCAGCACTCCGCCAGCCAGCACGAACACGTAGTGGTAGAGCTTGCCGGTCTGGAACCGGCGGAAGAAGGAGCCCCCGCCGATCGTCACGTCGGCCACGCCGTTCACCGCGCCGTCGACCACCGCGTCGTCGAAGCGGCCCGTCACGAAGGAGAGCCATACCCCCAGCTGCGCGCACAGGTTGACCAGTCCGTCCACGACGTGAAGGTCGAACCAGCCCATCGCGCGGGAGAACGCCTTCGTCCCGTCGATAGCGGTCGCCTGATACAGCTCGTCGAAGTACCACTTGTTCAGCAGGAACGTGTGGACCGGCCGGAACGCGTCCGCCACCTTGTCCGGGTCGATCCACCGGAAACGGTACACGCCGAAGGCCAGGCCGATCCCCAGGATCCCGAAGACGGTCGACAGCCGGCCCGCCCAGGTGTGGGCCTCGTGGGCCAAATGCTCGGCGTGCGCACCTTCCGCAGCGGGCAGGCCCGGCTGCCCGAGGTGGACAGCGGGACCTTCCGGCGACGAAACGACCTCCTCTTCGGGCGCCGGTACGGCGGCGGCCGGCGCGGCCACCGAGACCGGAGCCGCATGGGCGGCCGGAATGACCGCAGCGGGCTTTTTCACCAGGTCGCCGAACCAGGGGCTGTACCAGAAGGAGAAGCACAGCGTCCCCAGGACGACGAGCGGAATCCACATGGTTGCGGGCGCCTCGTGGGCGTGCTCGAACCTGTGATGGTCCTTGGGCGCTCCGAGGAACGTCAGGATGACCAGCCGGAACATGTAGAAGGCCGTCACGCCCGCGGTGAGGAGCCCGCCCGCGAACAGGATCATGTGGAAGGGGTTCGCGCTCTTGAGCCCGAACTCCAGCGCCGACGCCAGGATCATGTCCTTGCTGTAGAAGCCCGAAAACAGCGGCACGCCGGAGATGGCGAGCGTCGCGGCGAGGAAGGTCACGAAGGTGATCGGCATCTTCTTTCGAAGCGCGCCCATCTCGGTGATCTCCTGGCTGTGGACCGCGTGGATCACCGAGCCGGAGCCGAGGAACAGGAGCGCCTTGAAGGCCGCGTGGGTCGTCAGGTGCGCCAGCCCCGCGGTAAACCCGCCCACCCCGAGCCCCATGACCATGTACCCGAGCTGGGAGCAGGTGGAGTACGCGAGGACCTTCTTGATGTCGGTCTGCGCGATGGCGATGGTGCCCGTGATGAACAGGGTAATCAGCCCGATATACGCGATGACGAGGAAGGCGGTCGGCGTGAAGATCGGATAGACGCGACCGACGAGGTAGACGCCCGCGGCCACCATCGTGGCCGCGTGGATCAACGCCGAAACCGGCGTCGGACCCTCCATCGCGTCGGGCAGCCAGACGTGGAGCGGGAACTGCGCCGACTTGCCGATGGCGCCGCAAAAGATCCCGATCCCGGCCAACGTCAGGAGGGTTCCACCGATCTTCCCTTGCGCGATCGCGCGGAAGACCTCGTCGAATCCGAACACTCCGGTAGTGGCGAACAGGAGAAGGAAGCCGAGGAGGAACCCGAAGTCGCCCACCCGGTTGACGACGAACGCCTTTTTCCCCGCGTCGGAGGCCGATTTCTTCTCGAACCAGAAGCCGATGAGGGCGTACGAGGAGAAGCCGACCAGCTCCCAGAAGATGTAGATGAAGAAGAAGCTCTCCGCGAGAACGAGCCCGAGCATGGAGAACGAGAAGACGGATAGGTAGGCGTAGTACCGGTTGTACCGGGGGTCGCCGTGCATGTACCCGACCGAGAAGAGGTGGACCAGGAACGAAATGAGGGTTACGACGACGAGCATCACGGCCGTCAGGTTGTCGACGAGGATGCCCGCGTTGATCGTGAACCGGCCTCCCAGCGTGATCCACGGCACCGTGACGTGGTACCGGAAGTTCGGGTCACGGATCCGGAGCACCTCGGCGAAGAT
>CAYWOT010000312.1:0-2813 GCA_964459975.1 uncultured bacterium | reverse complement strand
CGGGGCGAGAAGATCGAGATCCGGGGATTCGGCAGCTTCACCGTCCGGCTCAGGCGGGCCAAGGAAGGGCGCAATCCGAAGACCGGGGAGAAGGTTTCCATCCCCGAGAAGCGGATCCCCTTCTTCAAGGTCGGCAAGGAACTGCGGGAACTGGTCAACGGCTGACCGGCTCCGATGGAACGGTTGTTCTCTCCCTGGCGGATGGCGTACATCGGGGGGAGCGGAAAAGGCGCGGCGCCGTGCATCTTCTGCATCGGCGATGCGGAACGCGCGGATCCGGAGCGCCTCGTCCTGGGTGTCTATGCGAGCACCGTCGCGATCTGCAATCGCTATCCCTACAACAACGGACACGTTCTTCTCGCTCCGCGCCGGCACGTCGCCGACCTGACGCTCCTGTCGGCCGAGGAGCGTTCGGAGTTGATGTCCCTCCTGGCGCTGGGGATGCAGATCCTCGCGGAAGAGTACTCCCCGGAAGGGTTCAACGTGGGGATGAACCTCGGCAAGGTCGCCGGGGCGGGCGTCGCCGACCACCTCCACGTCCACCTCGTGCCCCGATGGGGCGGGGACACCAATTTCATGACGTCCGCCCTGACGACGCGCGTCCTTCCCGAGTCGCTCGCCCGGACGCAGGAGCGCCTGTCCGCCCGGTTCGGGAGGCTTGCACCGTAGCGCAGCGGTCTTTCGGAAGGATGATGCCGACCGAGCTCACTCCCGCGATGCGGCAGTACGTGGAGATCAAGTCCCGGTACCGGGACTGCATCCTCTTCTTCCGCATGGGCGACTTCTACGAGATGTTCTTCGAGGACGCGATCCGCGCCTCGCGGCTGCTCGACATCGCGCTCACGTCCCGCGACAAGGAGGCGAACATCCCGATGTGCGGCGTGCCCTGGCACGCCCGCAACGTCTACCTCTCCCGGCTGATCCGGCACGGATGCAAGGTGGCGATCTGCGAACAGCTCGAGGAGCCGGGCGCCCGCGGACTGTTCCGGCGGGAGGTGACCGAGGTCGTGACCCCGGGGCTCGTCTTCCAGGACGAGTGTCTCGACGCGCGCGGGAACAATTATCTGGCCGCCGTCCGCCTCAGAGTGCCGTTCGCGTACGCGGCGCTGGACGCGACCACCGGGGAGTTCTTCTGCGAGGTGTGCGACTCGGCCGACGCCCTGGCCGACGCGCTGTATCGCCTCTCCCCCGCCGAATTCGTCTTTCGGGAAGGGGAGGGGACGCCGCCGCCGGAGACGGGGGGTGCGGGCAAGGGGCGGCTCGCCAGGATCGTGGAAGGGCGGCCGGCGACTGCGCTGTCGGCGGCCGCGGTCGACGGGTCGCCGATTCCCGAGGGGATCGCCGGCATGCCGGCCGCGGACCACCCGGCGCACGGCGTCGTGCGCGCCTCGCTGTACTACCTGCATCTGCACCAGCCCGCGGTGTTCGCGGAGATCTCCCGGGTCTCGGAGCGGGAGGGGCGCCGCTACCTCGCGATGGATGAGACCGCCGTACGGACCCTCGAGCTTTTCACGACCTTTTCCGGAGAGCGCAAAGGGAGCCTGCTGTGGGCGATCGACCGGTCCCGGACGGCGATGGGAGCGCGGCTCCTGCGCGCCTGGATCTCGGCGCCGCTCGTCGACGCGGGCCGGATCGCGCGGCGGCACGAGGCGGTGGCCGAGCTCGCGATGCACGCGGCGGACCGGCGGGAGATGGGGGAGCGTTTGGGCGCGATGCCCGACCTGGCGCGGCTCGCGGCCCGCCTTGCGCAGGACCGCGCGGGCCCGCGGGACGTCGTGTCCCTCTCGGCGGCGCTCGGGCTCGTCCCGGCCGTGCGCGGCCTGCTTCGCACCGCGGTCGCGCCGCTGCTCGCGGACGTGCACGACCGGCTCGGGGACCACGGCGCGACGGTCGAGCGGATCTCCGCAGCGCTCCTGGAACAGGCACCGGCCGGAACGAAGGAAGGCGGAATCATCCGTCCCGGGCACGACGCCCGGGTCGACGAGCTCACTCACCTGCTCACGCACGGCAAGGCCATGCTCGCCGAGATGGAGGCGCGGGAACGGGAGCGGACCGGCATTGCCAGTCTCAAGGTCCGGTACAACCGGGTTTTCGGCTACTACCTCGAGGTGTCGCGCTCCAACCTCGACCGGGTGCCGGACTACTACATCCGGAAGCAGACCCTGGTCAACGCGGAGCGGTTCATCACGCCGGAGCTCAAGGACTTCGAAGCGAAGGTGCTGCGCGCCGAGGAGGAGCTGCACGCCCGGGAGGAGGAGCTGTTCCTCGCGCTGCGGGACTGGCTCAAGAGCCAGCTGCCGGGGATCGAGCGGGCCGCGCAGGCCGCGGCCGAGATCGACGTGCTGCTGTCGTTCGCGGACCTGGCCGCGGAGGCCGGGTACAGCCGTCCCGTGGTGACGGAGGGCCGGGACATCGTGATCGAGAACGGCAGGCACCCGGTCGTCGAGCGGATTCTCGGGCGGCACGCGTTCGTCCCCAACGACTGTCGCCTCTCGCCCGACGGGACGCAGATCGCCCTGATCACCGGCCCCAACATGGCGGGAAAGTCCACCTACATCCGGCAGAACGCGCTCATCGTCCTCCTGGCCCAGGCGGGCGCGTTCGTACCGGCCGAGAAGGCCGAGCTGGGAGTGGTCGACCGGATCTTTACCCGGATCGGGGCGTCCGACGACATCTCGCGCGGCGAGAGCACCTTCATGGTGGAGATGCGGGAGACGGCGCGGGTCCTCGGGGGCCTGACGGAGCGGACGCTCGTCGTCCTCGACGAAGTGGGCCGGGGAACGAGCACGTTCGACGGGCTCTCCATCGCGTGG
>CAYWOT010000311.1:0-2816 GCA_964459975.1 uncultured bacterium | reverse complement strand
GGCGTCTTCCGGCCGCCGCTCCCCTCGCCGCCCGCGTCCTCCGTTTCTTCGGCGTCCCGCTTCCGGACGCTGTACCCGCGGATCCAGGCGGGATCCATCGGGTAGACCACGGGGTCGAACAGGACCATGTAGAAGTGCCAGACGACGATGGCGAGCGTGGCCAGAACGGCCTCGTAGAAATGGATCGCGAGGGCGACGTCGATGGTGACCATCGGCAGCCACGTCAGGACGAACGTGTTCGCCCACAGCATGACCCCCGTGCCGGCCATGACGGCCGTTCCCCAGATGACGGCCCAATACTCCAGCTTCTCGGCATACGAATGAGACGAGAGCTTCGGGCGGTGCCGGGAAAGTCCGAGGACGTAGGCGAAGTTGCCGACGGCCTCCGGGACGTCGGAGGCGCTCGGGCGCAGCTCGAGCCAGTGGCGGCGCAGCGTGCGGCTTACCACCAGCGACCCGACGTGGAAGAGAGCGAGCCCGATGAGCACCGCGCCCGCCGTGCGGTGAACGATCTCCCGGACCGGCCAGCGCCCCTCCCAGGCGACGAGCGGCTGCGCCCACCACCCGTCGGGATAGATCAGCGCAAATCCGCTCCACACCAGCACGGTAAACGCCGCGATCAGCACGCCGTGCTGAATGCGCTCCGCCCGGTACATGCGGAAGTACGCAGGATCCCCCAGGGTGTCGGCGGCGCGCGCCTGCACGTCGGAAGCGCCGGAGCGGCCGAACCGCAGGGCCGAGACCTTGCGCACCCAGTCCCCTCCGTT
Source organism: uncultured bacterium (assembly GCA_964459975.1). Lineage (GTDB taxonomy): Bacteria > Desulfobacterota > Deferrimicrobia > Deferrimicrobiales > Deferrimicrobiaceae > CSP1-8. The sequence continues at coordinate 2,049 of CAYWOT010000311.1, read as the reverse complement.
GTGCAGGCCCATCAGGCCGATCGTGAGCGGTATGAGAATCCAGTACACCTGGCGCACGAGCCGCACCGAGAGGGGCGGCGGAGCCCCCTCTCCCCAGTGGATGTGGCCGATCGCGAACCGGGTGCCCGCCCCCGGGTGACACTTGCCGCACGTGCGCGGAAGGTTGGCGGGGTTGATCGTGGAGCGCGGATCCGACGAAGGCAGGATCAGGTGCACGCCGTGGCAGCTGGCGCAGTTCGCCACCGTCTGCGATCCGGACCGAAGCGCGAGCCCGTGGACGGACTTCTCATAGCTGATCAGCGGATTGCGCGGCAGCTGGAACCGCTCCGTGATCCGGACGTCGGCGTGACACCTCCCGCACGTCTGGGGAATGTGCGTGGGATGGACCGGCGAGGCGCTCTTCGACGGGGCGAGGATCTCGTGCTCCCCGTGGCAGCTCGAGCAGACGGGAGCCGCGACGATCCCCCTCGCCACCGCCTTGCCGTGGACGCTTTGCTCGTAGTTCGCGTAGATCTTGTCGTGGCACTGCCCGCAGATTGCCGGGATGGACCTGCGAAACGCCTCGGTGCCGGTCCGCTTCACCTCGTGGACGTCGCCGTGGCACACTTCGCAGTCGGGCGCATCCTCGTTGCCCCGAGCCCTCGCCAGGCCGTGGACGCCGAGGCGGTTTCTCGCGGAGACTTTGACATGGCACTTGGCGCACGAAGGCGGCGGATGCCCCGGCGGGTGCGGGACGATATTGTGCTTGGGGTGGCACATCAGACAGGAAAACGCGGCGTGGGCGGTCCCGACCATCGTCTTGGCCTGATCGTGGCACTTCGCGCACTGGAGGTCGCCGGCCGCCATGGCGGAACCGGCGGCCGTCACCCAGACGACCGCCCCCAGGAGAAGGAACAAGACCGGCCTTTTCATGGGATGGTCACGAACATCGATGCCCCGCGCGTCCTGCGAATGGGTCATTCACTGCTGTCGAAGAGTGCTCTCGGGCAATCGGCCCGTTCCCATACCAACTATACCATCTTTCCCGATCGCCGATTGTCGCAATCCGGCCCGCCCCCCGAAGCCCAAGCGCCCCGTCCTCCTGTCGCCGCGGGCGGAAGCGCGCGAGGCCGGCGGCGCGCCGGACCGAAGAAACGGAAGGCCCCATCGGGTATAATAGCAACGTTGCCGGACGCGCGGGCCGAAAGCGCGCCGGACAAACCGACGGAAACCGCAGGGATCGACTTGAGCGAGCAGACATTCATCCCGAAATGGATCGCGTGGGAAGTCACCGGACGCTGCAACCTCCACTGCATCCACTGCCGCGCCTCCTCCTCCATGACGTCCCACGACACGGACTTCACGACGGAGGAGGCCCGGAAACTGATCGACGACATCACCTCGTTCTGCAGCCCGGTCCTCGTCCTCTCCGGGGGAGAGCCGCTGCTCCGTCCGGATCTCTTCGAAATCGCGAAATATGGAACCGACAAGGGCCTGCGGATGTGCATCGCCACCAACGGAACCCTTGTGACCGACGACGTCTGCGCGAAGATGAAGGAGAGCGGGATCAAGATCGTCTCCCTGTCGCTCGACGGGTCCACGGCGGCCGTGCACGACGACTTCCGGAAGCAGGCGGGCGCCTTCGAGGCCACCCTGCGCGCGGCCGAGACGTTCAACCGCAACGGCATCAAGTTCATCGTGAACTCCTCCTTCGCCAAGCGGAACCAGCACGACATCGCGGACACGTACCGGCTCGCCAAGAAGATCGGCGCCCACGCATGGTACATGTTCATGATCGTCCCCACGGGCCGGGGCGAAGAGATCCTGAGTGAACTGATCAGCAAGGAGGATTACGAGGAGATCCTCGAGTGGCACTACCAGATGGAGAAGAACGAGACCGACATGCTCGTGCGCCCCACCTGCGCCCCCCACTACTACCGGGTCCGGCTGCAAAAGGCCAGGGAGGAAGGGCTCAAGATCCAGCCGAGAACGCTCTCCTTCTCCACGGGCGGGGGAAAGGGGTGCATTTGCGCGCAGACGATCGCCTTCATCGATTCGAAGGGAAACGTC
>CAYWOT010000310.1:0-2834 GCA_964459975.1 uncultured bacterium | reverse complement strand
GATGCTGCGGATGACGCGGTGGATCGCGGAATACTACTTCTGCGGCTGGGGCGAAGTGCTCGGCCAAGAGGCGTTTTCGCTTGATTTACGCTTCGGGGGACAGATCCCCCGAGCTCCCGCAGGATGCGGGCGTCGGAGTGCGTGAAGCTGCGGCGCGCTCGAGGATCGGGTGGCAGGCATTTCTGGATTGCCTGGACGATGCCAAGATTCGGGCCGGTCTGAGCATATCCCATGGCTTGACAGGAAGGTCGGGCCGGAAGACGGTCGAGTAGACCCCTGGGAGCATCGGAAGACGCGACAGCGTATCCCGGAGCGGCGCAAGGAGGTGAGGAAGTGTTCCACGGACACCATGACGCCGCCGGTTACGGATGGTGACGGTGCCGGAGGGGGACTCGAGCCTCCCGAGTCTCCCCGCCATCGCCGCCGGGCCTTACCGGACAACGGCCGTTCAAAATCAGGCTTTCTCGATCCGGAAGACCAGAAAAGCCCCCCTCGAAGGGCAGAGCGACTGGCATATCCTTTCGATCAGCCTCCCGGCGAAGACGCAGAACGCGTTGTCGAACGGCAACGCGAAGATCGCGCCCTTCACGACGGTCTTGTATCCAAACCGTTCCGCCAGCCGTTTCAGTTCCCGGAAGGAATAGAACCGTGCATCCCTGAATATCGAGCCGGCCTCTCTTCGCGCCGCCCTGCTCCTTTTGAGGGCCCATAAGGAACCCGAACCGAGCGTTCCCACCACGATCCTGCCGCCCTTTCTGCATACCCTCACCATCTCCGCTGTCGCCTTCTCGTAGTCCTTGATGAATTCGAGCGCGGTGATGGAAACGACGAGGTCGAAACTCTCGTCCGGATAGTCGAGGGACACGGCGTCGCCGACGGCGACATTCGTCAACCCCTTCGATCTCGCGATATCGAGCATTCTCTCGGACACATCGATTCCGGCAATATCCGTCGTGTATTTCATCAGTTCGACGGCGAATACCCCGGTCCCGATGCCGATGTCCAGGACCTTGTCCCCCGGCTTCGGCGCCGCAAGCTCCAGAAACAACTCCTTTTCGTAATGAAGGACATACTTTCCCAGCCTGCTTTCGAACCACTTGTCGTACCGTTCGGCGAAGCCGTCGAATGTGGGCATCGATCCTTCCCCGGCGCAGCGGCCGGATCGCTGCTGCGCATCGGCCGTGAAATCCGCCTCATGCGAACATTTCCGTCAACCGGTGCGCTGCGCCGAAGGACCCGACTTCGCTGCAGCGCTGCAGCCCGTCCCCGAGGGGAGCAACGGCCGCCGGGTCGCAGTGGAAGAGAAGTTGATTTCTCGGCAACCATCCTACGTTGCCGAAACGCGCGTTCGGGCCGCGGTTTCGTGGCACCTTCCATCAAGGAGACGGAACGAGGGCCCGGGACTCTTACGGGCCCTTTTCGTTCGCCTTACGTTCAGCCGAAGCCCGCAACGGGGTGCGGCACGTACGGCGCTTCCAGCGCCTTGGCTTCCTCCGCGGACAGCTCGACGCCCAGCGCCGCCACCGCCGATTCGAGATGCTCCATTTTCGTCGCACCGACAATGGGGGCCGCCACGGCGTCGTTCCGGAGCAGCCAGGCCAGCGCGATCCGGGCATGAGGAAGCGTGCGCGTCTTCGCCAGCTTGTCGACCTCGGCGATCACCCTCCCGTCCGCCTCCGCCATCGACGAATAGAGCGTCTTGCCGAAGCGGTCCGTCCCCGACCGCTTCGTCCCCTTCGCACCCGGCGGACGCGCCAGGACCCCTCGGGCGAGGGGACTCCACGGGATCAGCCCGACACCCTGATCGCGGCAAAGGGGAATCATCTCGCGCTCCTCCTCGCGGTAGAGGAGGTTGTAGTGGTTCTGCATCGACACGAAACGCGTCCAACCGTGTTTCTCGGCCACGTGCTGCGCCTTCGCGAACTGCCAGGCGTACATGGACGACGCGCCCAGGTACCTCGCCTTGCCCGACCGGACGACGTCGTGCAGCGCCTCCATCGTCTCTTCGATCGGCGTGGCGGGGTCCCACCGATGGATCTGGTACAGGTCGACGTAGTCGGTCCCGAGGCGTTTGAGGCTCGCGTCGATCTCGTGAAGGATCGCCTTGCGCGACAGCCCCCCGCCGTTCGGGCCGGGGCGCATCACGCCCCAGACCTTCGTGGCGATGACGACCTCGTCCCGGCGCGCGAAGTCGCGCAGCGCGCGGCCGGTGATCTTCTCGCTCGCCCCGAAGCTGTACACGTTGGCCGTGTCGAAGAAGTTGATGCCGAGCTCGACGGCGCGCTTGAAGAACGGCCGCGCCTCGTCTTCCTTGAGCGCCCATTCCCAGCGCAGGTTCGACCCCTCCACGGTCGCGGAGGGATCGCCGTAGCTCATGCACCCGAGGCAGATTCGGGAGACGGCGAGACCGGTACTGCCGAGTCGTCGGTATTCCATGGCAGCCTCCAAGGCGGGGCAAGGGGCGGACCGAAAAGTACGGCCGGGGCCCTTGCGCGGTTGGGCGATCGCAACGCGACCCGGAACCATGCCATTATACCGCCGACCCCGCTCTTCTTGGGATGCCCCGGGCGGCGGCGCTGGTATAATGAAGCGGAACGAGCACGCCGTTCCCGGCAGGCGAGGTGGCGCAATGCGAAAGATCCTGATTGTCTCGCTGGCGTTGTGCATGGCGTATGCGCCGTTGGCCTGGGGGCAACCGCCCGGGACTTCCGATGCCGTGCCCGCCTACGCGAACGACGAACCGACCTACGAACCCTTTTCCCCCGACGAACTGGACAATCTGCTGGCCCCCATCGCCCTCTATCCGGATCCCCTCCTGGCGCAGGTTCTGCCTG
>CAYWOT010000309.1:0-2842 GCA_964459975.1 uncultured bacterium | reverse complement strand
CGGGGTGTTGTCCGCCACGTAATCCGAACGGACGCCGCCCTGGACGAGGTAGACCCGGTTTTCCATCCCGTTCGTGTAGTAGATCGTGTCGTCGTCGACCACCGCGTGGTCGGGCTTGGCGGCGGAGTTGAACGGCTGGCCTCCGTACTTGATCGCGATAGCGCCGGAAGACGGATCGACCTTGACGATCTCCTGCCACCAGTTGATCAGATAAAGGCTCCCATTTTCATCGAAATCGATATCGAATACCCCCCCTAACGGGGCAGCAGCGGCAAGGTCACCGTCAGCGAAAATGCCGTGCGGGCCGTTTCCTGCGAAATGGGAGATGTAGCCGTACCGGTCGATCCTGCGGATCCGGTCGAACTGCGCGGAGGAGACGTAGACCGAGTCGTCCGCGCCGACCGCGACGGCGAGCGGCTGGCCCAGAAGCGCGTCCTCGGCAAGGCCGCCGTCGCCGGTGTCCCCCGCCGTTCCCGCGCCTCCGGACGGCGGTGCGCCGCAGACGCGGACGATCGTTCCCTTGTCGTACATCGGGACGTCGACGGTCCTGGTCTCCCCCGCCGAAAGGATGACGCCGTGCGCCCAGCCTCGGCCGAGAAGCGGCGCGTTCGTTCCCAGGGTCTGCGCCGTGTTGTCGTACTCGTCCACCTCCACGGCGATCCGGTCCCCGGGCGGAATTCCGGAAATCTCCCCTCGGCCCTCCGACCGGTCGAACCAGGCCTCCATGGGCGTCGCGATGTGGGGAGCGAGGACCCGGATCAGGATGCGGTTGTCCGGCGCTTTCGCGTAGGCGGGGCCGGCGGCTTCCCTCGCCGTCGCTGCGTTGTCGTCGCCGGGGTAGGAAAGGCGCACGGAGAGCGATCCGTCGGACGCCACCGAGCAGGCGCCGAACAGCAGCGCCGCGAAGATCGCCAGGCCTCGCAGGAGGGCGCGACGGCCCGCCATGCCTCTCATCCCCGCCCGGCGCTTCCCAGGAGGGGACCGAGAAAGTCGAGGAGCTCCCCCCGCTCGAACAGGAGGTTGTAGCGGGCCTCGTAGAGGTCGAACGTCGCGTTGGCGCGGTCGACCTTCGCCCGGGTGAGCAGCGCCTGCGCGTCCAGGACCTCGGTCGCGATCGCAAGCCCCTCCCGGTACCGGTTGTTCTCGATCCGCAGGTTCTCCTGCGCCCGGGCGACCGCGACTTCGGCCACCGTCTTGCGCTTCCGCGCCTCGACGACCCCGAGATGCGCCCGTTTCACCGAGAGCGCGATCCGGTCCCGGAGGAGGCCCTGCTGCTCCTTTCGCCGCTCCACGGTGAGGCGCGCCTCGCGCACCGCCGCCGTGTCCGCGAACCCGGAAAAGAGGTTGACCCTGCCCCCGAGGAGCAGGGAAAAGGTGTTCGGGTTGGGGTTGAAACTGTCGCTCGTGTAGGAGTACCCGCCCTCGCCGAACAAGGTCGGCGCGAACGCCGAGCGGGCCGCGGCCACGGCCTCCTCCCCTTCCCGCACCGAGGCTTCCACGGCGCGCAGGTCGGCGCGCTTGTCGATCGCGATCCGTACGCTTTCCGCGAACGGCGGCAGGGGACCCGTCGGGACGGGGAATTCGCCGGGCGCCGGAACCACGACCCGCTCCCCGGAAAAGCCCATGCGGAGCGCGAGGGCCGACCGCGCCAGCTCGACCCGGTTCTCGGCCGAGATGAGCGACGCCTCCTCGTTGGCGACCCGCACGTCGGCGGCCAGCACGTCGTTGCGGGCCACCACTCCCGAGTCGTAGAGGTCTCCGGCGACCTTCCGGTGCTCCTGCGCCGCGGCGAGCGACTCGTCGGCCACCCGCTTGAGCTCGTCCGCCCGCCTGGCGGCGAGGAACGCCGCGATCACCGCCTGGGCCACTTCTTCGCGCGTCCTCGCGGAGCGCCGGGACGACGCCTCGACGCGCGCGTCGGCCTGCGAGATCTGCGCCCCGGTCTTTCCGAAATCGTAGATCGTCTGGTCCGCCGTAACCTGCGCCTGTCGGACGTCCTGGTCGGCCATCTGGACCTGCTGGCCCTGGAAAAGGACGGCCGGAGCGTCGGAGAGCATCGTGTAGGATCCCTGGGCGTCGACGCGCGGCAGCCGGCCCGCCTGCGCCATCGTACGTCCCTCCCGCGCGATCTTGAGATCCCGCTCGGCGATGCGGGCCTCCCGCGACCGGGAAAGCGCGACCTTCACGGCCTCGACGAAGGAGACGGGGCTGTCGGGGGAACCGGGGGCGCCCGCGTACCCGGGCGCCGCGGCCGGCACGAGGAGAAGGGCGGCGAGGAGCGCCGCGATCGTTCGCATGCGCAATAGGATATTCCGACCCTTCCGTCAAAAAAAGGGGGAAAATTCCGCGGAGCGCCGCCGCGGCGCGGGCGAAAGCCCCCGTTTCGGGGCATCCACCCGCGCCGCGAAGCCGAGCGGAACGCTAGCAGTCGTAGTACAGGAACAACTCGTGCGGATGCGGGCGCATCTTGATCGGGTTGATCTCGGCGTCCACCTTGTATTCGATCCATTTCTCGACGACGTCGGCGGTGAACACGTCCCCTTTGAGCAGGAAGTCGTGGTCGGCTTCCAGCGCCTTGAGGGATTCCTCGAGCGAGCCCGGCGTGGTCGGAACGCCGGCGAGCTCCTCCGGGGAAAGCGCGTAGATGTCCTTGTCCAGCGGCTCCCCCGGCTGGATCTTGTTCTGGATCCCGTCCAGGCCCGCCATGAGCATCGCGGCGAAGGCGAGGTAGCCGTTGCAGGACGGGTCCGGGGATCGGAACTCGAGGCGCTTGGTTTTCGGGGAGGGCGAATACATCGGAATCCGGACGGCGGCGGAACGGTTACGGCTCGAGTACGCCAGG
>CAYWOT010000308.1:0-2855 GCA_964459975.1 uncultured bacterium | reverse complement strand
CCGCCGTGTTGATCGACACCTTGTCGGCCCCCGCGGAGAGCAGGTTGCGGACGTCGTCCAGCGTCCGGACGCCGCCGCCGACCGTGAGCGGCATGAACACCTGCTCCGCCGTGCGGCGGACCACGTCGATCAGGATGTCCCGCTTCTCGTGGGAGGCGGTGATGTCCAGGAAGGTCAGCTCATCGGCCTCCTCCTCGTCGTAGCGCCGGGCCACCTCGACCGGATCGCCCGCGTCCCGCAGGTCGACGAACCGGACCCCCTTCACGACCCGCCCGTCCTTGACGTCCAGGCACGGGATGATCCGTTTGGCGAGCATGGCGTTCCGGTCACCGCCTTTCCATCGTCAGGGCGTCGGCCAGCGGAAGCGACCCGTCGAGCATCGCACGCCCGACCACCGCGCCGCACACGCCGTCGTCCTCGAGATCCCGCAACGACGCCAGGTCCTCCAGGGTGCTCACGCCGCCCGACGCGATCACGGGAGTGGAGAGCCCCCGGGCGAACTCGCGGATGCTCCGGAAATTGGGACCGCCCAGCATCCCGTCCCGCGAGATGTCCGTGTAAATGAAGCAGGAGACTCCGTTCCGCTCCATCCGCCGCGCCAGATCGACCGCGGCCACGCCGGTGACCTCCACCCATCCCCGGATGGCGGCGAACCCGTCCCGGGCGTCGATTCCGGCGGCCACCCTCCCCGGGTACGCCTTCGTGATCCGCAACACCTCCTCGGGGTCCCGCACGACCGACGTGCCGACGATGACCCGGGAGATGCCCGCCCCCAGGTACCGGGCGGCGATGTCGAAGTTTCGAACTCCTCCCCCGACCTGGACCGGGGCCTCCACCGCGGAGGCGATGCGCACGATGACGTCGTCGTTGACCGGCCTGCCGGAGAACGCGCCGTCCAGGTCGACCACGTGGAGCCTCGTCGCCCCTCCGGCGGCGAACCGCTTCGCCAGCTCCAAGGGCGAGTCGGAGAAGACCGTGAGGTCCTCCTGCCGCCCCTGCCGAAGCCGGACGACCTTCCCTCCCCGGATGTCGATCGCCGGAATCACCTGAAACGGCATCACCCCTCCCCGGTCGCACGCCCTGCGGTCCGCGACGGCATACCGGCCTGCCGGCACAGCCGGCCGAAGTTCGCCAGCACGGCCAGTCCGGCCGCCTGGCTCTTCTCCGGGTGGAACTGGACCGCCGTCGCGTTCCCGCGTCCCGCCGCGGAGACGAAGGGCGCGCCGTACGGCGTCGTCGCCAGCACGACCGACGGATCGTCGGGCTCCACGTAGTAGGAGTGGACGAAGTAGAAGTACGATCCCGACGGAACCCGGGCGAAGACGGGATGATCGGCCGTATACTCCACGCGGTTCCACCCCATGTGCGGCACCTTGAGCGGGGCGGTCCCTCCGCCCGGCAGCGGCGCCCGCCGTCCCGCGGGGAACCGCACCACCTTCCCGGGAAGGAATCCGAGCCCCTCGTGGCGGCCGAACTCGCAGCTCTCCGAAAAGAGCACCTGCAGGCCGAGGCAGATTCCCAGGAATGGCCGGTCCTCCACGAGCACGTCCGACAGGAACGGGAGCAGGTCCTGGCGCCTCAAGTTCGCCATGCAGTCCCGGAAGGCTCCGACGCCGGGCAGGACGATCCCGGCGCAGCGGGCAAGCTCCGCCGCGCGGCCGCTCACGACGGTCGCGAACCCCAGCGACTCGATCGCCTTGCTCACGCTGCGCAGGTTTCCCATGCCGTAATCGACGACTCCGATCGCGCTTCCCTCCGTCATCCGAGGACGCCCTTCGAGGAGTGGACCCCCTTCACGCGCGGATCGAGGCGCACCGCGTCCGCCATGGCCCTCCCGAGCGCCTTGAAGACCGCCTCCACGGTATGGTGGGCGTTGGACCCGTACGGGACGTTGACGTGGATGCACGTCCCCGAGGACTGCGCGAACGCGCGCAAAAATTCCTCGACGAGCTCCACGTCGAACGAGCCGACCTTGTCGCGCGTGACGGCGCAGTGGAACACCAGGTGCGGACGCGCGGAGACGTCGACCGCCACGCGGGCCAGCGCCTCGATCATGGGGACGTCGGCGTGGCCGTAGCGCGCGATCCCTCCCAGATCGCCCAGGCACTTGCGGAACGCGTCGCCCAGACAGATGCCGACGTCCTCCACGACGTGGTGGAAGTCCACGTCGGTGTCTCCCTTCGCCGTCACCGTCAGGTCGAAAAACCCGTGCCGCGCGAAGAGGGTGAGCATGTGGTCGAAGAACGGAACGGATGTGGAGATCCGCCCCCGCCCCTCCCCTTCCAGCCGGAGCGACAGCGCTACGTCGGTCTCTTTCGTCGTGCGGGCGACCTGCGCTTCCCTTCCCATTTCCGTGGGCCTCCTCCTTCGGTCCGTATCCGGACGGCCTGTGCGTGGGCGAACAGCCCTTCCTGTTCGGCGAGATCCGCGACGTACGGCGCATCGTATGCAAGTGCCCGGAATTGATATGATACCACGTTCGTCCGCTTGAGAAAGGTGGCGACCCCCAGGGGCGAGGAAAACCGCGCGGCGCCGCCCGTGGGCAGCGTGTGGTTGATCCCCGCCAGGTAGTCGCCCACCGCGACCGGGCTGTACGGACCCAGGAACGCGGTGCCGGCGTTGCGGATCCGCAGAAGAACGGCGTGCGGGTCCTCGACGAGTAAGGACAGGTGCTCGGGCGCGAGGCGGTTGACCACCTCGATCCCCTCGTCCTGCCCCCGGACCAGGAACGTCGCGCCGCGCTGCAAGGACGCGGACAGGATCTCCTTGCGCGGCAGCTCCTTTCGCTGGCGTCCGATCTCGGCCTCGACCCGCGCGGCCAGGCGCGGGGAATCGGTCACCAGGGCGACGAAGGC
>CAYWOT010000307.1:0-2859 GCA_964459975.1 uncultured bacterium | reverse complement strand
GGGATGCCCGCCTCTCTGCGCACGGCTTCGGCGAAGGGCGCCTGGAACCCCGGCCCGGCGGGGATCTTCGCGTCCGGCACGGTCCCGCCGCTCGAACAGTCGACGAGGTCGAGTCCGGCCGCCTTGAGCTCCCGCGCGAACGCGACGGTCTGCGCCAGGTCCCACCCTTCGGGTGCCCAGTCGGTCGCGGAGACCCGGACGAAGACCGGCAGCTCGCGAGGCCACTCCTCCCGCACCGCGCGCGCGACCGAAAGCGGGAACCGCATCCGGTTCTCCAGGCTTCCGCCGAACCCGTCGCCGCGCCGGTTGCTCAAGGGGGAGAGGAACTCGTGCAGCAGGTAGCCGTGCGCCATGTGAAGCTCGACGACCTGAAATCCCGCCTCCCTCCCGTTGCGCGCGGCCCGCACGAACGACGACAGGACCGCGTCGAGATCGGCGCCGGCCATCTCCCGCGGAACGGCATGCGCCGGCGAAAACGGCACGGGACTCGGCGCGATCGGCGGCCAGGCGCCTTCCCCCTGCGTCAACGGCCCCCCTCCCCTCCACGGCGCGTGCGTCGACGCCTTCCTCCCGGCATGGGCGATCTGGATGCCCGCCGCCGCGCCCTGCCGCCGGATGAACTCCGCGATCCTCCGAAACGCCGCGACCTGCTCCTCGGACCAGATCCCGGTGTCGTCCGGCGAGATCCGGCCTTCCGGCGAAACGGCGGTGGCCTCCGTCATCACGAGGCCGGCTCCGCCGACCGCCCGGCTCCCCAGGTGCACCAGGTGCCAATCGGTCGGTACCCCGCCCGGAGCCGAGTACTGGCACATCGGCGAGACGAAGATCCGGTTCCGGAACTCGACGTCCCTCAGGCGAAACGAAGAGAAGAGGCGGGACGCGCCCATGTCGCACCCTTTCCGTGCGCGACTCTAACGAGCCTTCGCGCTCTCGGGCAAAACGCCGGCTGCCGCCGTTTCACCCTCCGGTGGGATGCTCGCCGGTCCCCTTCGGGATCGCAGGCCCGCGATCCGCCGCCGGAACCGGAGACACGGCAAGAAGCACACCTCGCGGGCTCGTGTGCGGGCGCGAAATCCCACTCGACTCCGGCGTCCGCAAGGGCTTCCGATCGGCGGCCAACCGGCGGACAATGGCCTCATCGGGGAGAAAAGGGAGGCGTCAGATGAACGTGGACCATCTGGACCACCTGGTGCTCACCGTCGCGGATATCGACACCACCTGCCGATTCTACGTCCGCGTTCTGGGAATGGAGGAGGTCACCTTTGCGGGAGGCAGGAAGGCGCTTGCCTTCGGGCGCCAGAAGATCAACCTTCACCAGCAGGGACAGGAATTCGATCCGAAGGCCGCGCGGCCGACGCCCGGTTCGGCCGATCTCTGCTTCACCACCCGGGTTCCCCTGGCCGAAGGGATCGCGCACCTGGAATCGTGCGGAGTCACGCTGCTGGAAGGTCCGGTCTCGCGCACCGGGGCCCATGGCACGATCACGTCGGTGTATGTCCGGGATCCGGACGGGAACCTGATCGAGCTCGCCAACGACGAGCCGAGCGACTGAGCGCGACGCGGTCGGGCCGGAAGCCGCAACCGCCAGACAAACGGAGGTGCCCATGCGAAGAATCAAGTTGACCGTCGGTTCCGTGGTGCTGGAAGCCGAACTTGCCGAGACGCCCACGGCGGAGGCCATCTGGAACGCTCTCCCCTTCGCGTCCAGCGCGAATACCTGGGGCGAAGAAGTGTATTTCTCCACGCCGGTCAAGGTGAAACGGGAGTCCGACGCCCGGGATGTGGTGGAAGCCGGCGAGCTCGCCTTCTGGGTCGAAGGCGATTCCATCGCGATCGGGTTCGGCCGCACGCCCGTGTCCCGCGGCGACGAAATCCGTCTGGCGGCGCCGACCAATATCTGGGGACGCGCCAAAGGCGATGTGAAGCGGCTCGCATCCGTCCGGGCCGGAGCGCGGGTGACGGTCGAGAGAGCCGGGTAGCCGCTCCCCGGATAACAAAATTGTGTCGCCGCAACCGGCTGCTTTCGGTAGCGCGATCCTGGAATACGTGCTATGGGGTATTTGTATGCTCCGTCGCCGGCGACAGAAGGACAAGCAAGGACCATCCACCCGTCCCCCTGCCGGCAACCTGTTGCGAGAATCCCAGGCGTCCAATTCGTTCGAGGAGGGAGTGTCTATGGCACTGAGGCGTAAGGGAAACGGCGCGTTCTTCGTCATGATGGTGCTCGGGGCTTTCCTGTCGGCGGTCGTCATTTCATGCGGCGGGGGGGGAGGGGGAGGCGGCTCGTCTGTGCCGGCGACCGTGGCCTCTTTCTCGGCCACCCCGACCACGGGTGCTGCGTCTCTGAGCGTTACGTTCACCGACAATTCGGCGGGCAGTCCGACCTCGTGGACCTGGGATTTCGGGGACGGCGGGACCTCCGCGCTCCAGAACCCTACCCACGTATACACGACCAGTGGAATCTATACCGTGGCGCTCACCGCAACGGGACCGGGCGGGTCGGATACCGCAACGCAGACGGACTACATCAGCGTCACTCCTCTGGCCAACTTCTCGGCCACGCCGACCACCGGTAACGCGCCTCTCGACGTAGCCTTTACCGACTCCTCGTCGGGCGGCGCAACATCCTGGTCCTGGGATTTCGGGGACGACAATACGTCCACGGTGCAGGACCCGTCGCATACTTACGCCGCCGCGGGGTCGTATACTGTTTCCCTCACCGCGACGGGACCGGGCGGGTCGAACACCATGACGAAGCAGCACTACGTCACCGTCGGGACCCCTCCCCCGGCACCGGTCGCCGGTTTTTCGGCGTCTCCGACAACGGTCGCCGCAGGGCAAACCGTAACGTTTACCGAT
>CAYWOT010000306.1:0-2867 GCA_964459975.1 uncultured bacterium | reverse complement strand
GTCAGACCGTCGACAATCTGGATACCGCCATCGGAGGGGAGACGTTCGAGGTTACCGAAATGTATCCCGCGTACAAGGCGGTGGCCGAATTGCAGGACGAGTCGAAGGCGGTCCGCTCCATGCACTACGCCCTCGAGGCCGAAAAGATCCACGCGGCCTTGTATCGCGAGGCGCGGGACGCCGCAACCGCCGGAAAGGACTATGAAATCTCCGATATCCATATCTGCCCGGTCTGCGGCCATACGGTGCTGGGAAACGCGCCGGAGCGGTGCCCCGTCTGCGGGGTGAAGGGTGAAAAATACAAGCGATTCTAGGACAAAGCCGGACGTGCAACCGGTCGTAATCACCCGAAGGAGGCGCCGATGAAGGGGAACGCGAAGCTCATGGAAACGCTGGATTCGCTGCTCGCGGACGAGTTGACCGCCATCAACCAGTACATGGTGCATTCGGAGATGTGCGAGAACTGGGGGTACACGAAACTGCACAAGCACTTCGAGGAGAGGGCGATCACGGAGATGAAGCATGCCGAAACGCTCATCGGCCGCATTCTCTTTCTCGAAGGAAAGCCGACGGTCAGCAAGCTTCGGGAAATGTCCATCGGGGCGGACGTGCCCAAGCAGCTTGCCAGCGACCTACGCCTCGAGATGGGCGCCATCAAGGCGTACAACGACGCCATCAAGCTTGCCGGGGAGGTCGGCGACTTCGCCACGCGGGAAGTCCTCGAGAAGATCCTGCAGGACGAGGACGGGCACGTCGACGGGATCGAGGAACTCCAGGACCAGATCGACCAGATGACGCTCCCCATCTTCCTCACCACGAAGGTCGGCTAGCGCAAGGGGGCTTCCGGCGGGGGCGGGCGGTATCCGTGCCCCGCCGGCCCCGCGGGATTCGACGGGCCGCCGGGATCTCGGGAGCTGCGCAGGACGCGACCGCCGACGGTTCCGGCGCGCGAGCGCGTGCCTTTTTTTAAAGGGGAGGAGGCTGGATCCGGGCCTGTCTTCGGCGATATAATGGATATACGGATCCGGGGATAGAGCCGGCTAAGGTCGGCTTAGGAGAACGCCGGTTGTCGCAGGGCCTTCCGCGAACTGCGGTCGATATCGGAAAAGGCTGCGAACCGGCGGAACCCATCTGCCAGCTTGTCCCAGGGGCAAGCGGTCCATGCGCCCGGATCCGTATTTTTTTGCCCGCGCCGTTGAACGGGGCGTCGCCCCGGCTCTCCTAAAGACGACTTCGCCGCGATCGCACTCGTCCGATGCGCCGGATTCCCGCGATTGCCGGCCGCGTGGCCGCCGCCGACGCGACCGTCCGGATCACCGGGGAGAGCGGCACCGGCGAGGAGGCCGTCCGATCCGCCCGGAGGCGGCGCGGGGTCGGTCAGGCCCCGGCTTGTCTGCCGTGCACCGGCACCAGCAGAAGCGGAACGACCGAGCGGTTGGTCACGTCCGGCGTCTTGCTTCCCGACCAGAACGCGTCCATGCCCCTCTTGCCGTGGGTCGCCAGGACGACCAGGTCCGCCTTCGTCCGCTCCGCCGCTTCGAGGATGGCCGCGACCGGGTCGCCGCGGCGGACGTCGGCCGTCGCCGTAAGACCGGCGACGGCGAGCGCGCTCACGTGGCGGCGCAGGTACTCGTTCGCGTCCTCCTCCGCCACGTCCAGAAGCGCGCGCGTCGTCCCCGGCAGCATCGTGGCCGTGGCGGCCTCCTCGCCCCTCAACGTCCGCAGCTCGTGCACGACCGTGATCAGGTGCAGCTTGGCCTTGCAGAGTGCGGCCAGGCGCGCGGCGATCGTAAGCCCCCCTTCGTGTGCGGGGTTCCCGTCCAGCGGAACCAGCATTCGCGAGCAGGAAAACGGGGCGGTCGAGCCGTCGGCGCCGGGCGAGACGAGAAGGACCGGCGTCGTGCCGAGATCGACCACCTGCTGAGCGATGCGGCCGAACATGAAACCGCGAAGGCCGCCGCGGCCATGGGTGCACATGACGATCAGATCCGGCCCCAGCTCCCCGACGTGCTCGGCGATGCTGCGGGCCACGTTGCGGACCTCGCTCGTGTGCACATGTTTTTCCAGCCGTACGTCGGAAGGAACGGCGCGGCGGGCCGCCTCGTCCAGGTATGCCCTCGCCTCGTCGGGGTCGGTGAGGTGATGTTCGCCGTGGATTTCGGCCGGGGCGTCGCGTTCGATCACGTGGACCAGGGTCAAGCTCGCCCCGAGGAGCCGGGCCAGGTGGATGGCGGCGGGAAGCGCCGCTTCCGCGAGCCGCGACCCGTCCAGGGGAACCAGCAGATGCTCGAACATGTTTCCTACCCCGCTGCGAAGATCTGGTAGACCAGGTAGAGGTTCAAGGCCAGAATCAGGGCCGCGACGACGCCGGCCGTCGCCGTCGTGGCGCGCCGGTTGACGAGCGGGCCCATCAGCGGTCTGCGTCTCGTGAACAGAATCAGCGGAATGATCGCGAGCGGAAGACCGAAACTGAGCACCACCTGGCTGACCACCAGGGTACGGGTCGGGTCCAGGCCGAGGAGAATGACGATCATCGACGGAATGATCGTGACCAGGCGGCGAATCCAGACGGGAATCTTCCGCTGCAGAAAGCCCTGCATGATGATCTGGCCGGCCATGGTTCCGACGGCGGAGGACGACAGGCCGGCCGCCAGAAGGGAAACGGCGAAAATCACGCTCGAGGTCCTGCCCAGAAGCGGCTGAAGGGTGCGGTGCGCCGTCTCCAGCGTTGCCACTTCGGTCAAGCCGTGCCGGTAGAAGGTCGACGCGGCCATGATGAGCATTGCCATGTTGACCAGGCTTGCGATCCCCATGGCGACGATGACGTCGACGATCTCGTAGCGGAACAGGCGCCGCAGCTGGCCCGG
>CAYWOT010000305.1:0-2882 GCA_964459975.1 uncultured bacterium | reverse complement strand
TCGAAACGGGTTTCCGGGCTTTTCGGGAAGTCGACACCGTGGTCTACGATCCGGCCCTGATCTCGGTGCGGGACATGGTCGACGCGCTCGTCCGGGCGGGGACGTATCGCGGCACGGCGCCCTGACCGCGGGGCCGCGCCGCGTCGGGAACCGGCGGGAGCCTCAGGGCTCCGCGCCGGCCCCGGCGAAGCGGGCGGCGATCTCCCGGAACTCGTCCTGGACCTCCAGAAAGGCGTCCACCACGTCGGGGTCGAAGTGGGTACCGCGCTTCGCGCGCAGGATCCGGACGGCCTCGTCGTGGGGAAGCGCCGACTTGTACCCGCGTGCGCTGATGATCGCGTCGTAGGCGTCCGCCACCGCCATGAGACGGCCGGCGACGGGGATCTGCTCCTCCCGCAGGCCGCGCGGGTATCCCGTTCCGTCCCACTCCTCGTGGTGGTTGAGCGTGATTTCGTCGGCGATCTGCAGAAAGGAGTCCTCCCCCAACAGCTTCTTGGCCTCCCGGATGATCGCCGATCCGTACTCGGTGTGCCGCTTCATCTCCTCGTATTCTTCCGGGGCCAGTTCGTCCGGTTTGAGCAGGATTCGGTCGCGCACGCCGACCTTGCCGATGTCGTGGAGAGGCGCGAGCCGGAAAAGAAGGTCCACCGTCGCCCCGTCCAGGCAGTTCCGGAAGCGGGGGTGGTTGGAGAGCCGCTCGGCCAGGGCCTTCATGTAATGGCGGGTGCGCTGGATGTGCCCGCCGGTTTCGTGGTGGCGGGTTTCCGCCAGAGCGGCGAGGCTCTGGATGATGGCGTCCTGGGTGAGGGCGAGCTTGCGGGTCCGTTGCCGCACCTCCCGGTCCGCCTGCACGAATCGCAGGGATGTGAGCAGAGTGAAGAGAACGGCCAGCGTGGCCACCGGAACGAGGGGGGACAGGAAGACCTGCCGGTTCGCGAGGAGCCAGTAGGAACCGAGCCAGATCCCGGCGATCGACGGCACGACGGCCATAAGCGCATAGGCGGCCCGGGCGCGGGCGAGCATCGCGGTCAGGAGAAAGCCCGGGACGAGGACCAGAAAGATCTGGAGTCCCCGCGCCCAGCGCGGAACCGAAATGGGGTCGCCCGCCAGCAGGTTGTCCAGGACCGTGGCGTGGATCTCGACGCCGGGCTGCGCCGCCTCCAGCGGGGTGGTGCGGATCTCTTTCAGGCCCGCGGCGGTGGTCCCCACGAAGACCATCTTCCCGGAGAGGGCGGCCGGGTCCGTCGTTCCCGCCAGCAGGGCCGCGGCGGAGACGTGGGGGAAGACTCCGCGGCGGCCGCGGTACCGGACCAGCAGATCGCCACGGCGGTCGAGGGGGATGCGCCTGCCGCCGAGACGCAGGACCTCCGCGCCCTCCGGACCCATCTCCAGGACGGGTTCGCCGCCGCGGGCCCGCAGGTACACCGCCAGGGCGAGGCTCGGGTACACGAGACCGGCGTGGCGAATGACCAGGGGAACGCGCCGCAGGACTCCGTCGGGATCGGGAGTGACGTTGAAGAAGCCGGACGAGCCGGCCGCCTGGGACAGGAGAGGGAGGTTGCAGATCACTCCGGGGGCGGAAAAGAGGTCGGGCGCGCCGGTCGCGGAGGCCCCCGAGCGGACCGCCCCCCGAAGCGGGTGCAGAACACACCCGGTGCCGTGCGCCGCGTCGAAGTCGAACTGATACCCCAGAACGAAGGGGCCCGCCGCCAAGGCCGCCGCCAGGGCGCGGTCGGTGTCCAGCGCTTCGGAGGGAAGCCCCTGGAGGGGGATGGCGGCTCCCAGGTCCCGCCGGATCTCGCCGGAGAGGCGCGTGAGCGCCGTGCGGTCGGGCTCGGCGAAAAGGATGTCCAGGCCGACGGCGGCGGCGCCGGATTGCCGGATCGTTTCCAGCAGCCGGGCCACCCGGTACCGGGGCCAGGGCCATTGCCCCAGGGCGGAAAGGCTCTCCTCGTCGATGTCCACGACCGCGACCGAGCCGGTCACGTGGCGCAGGGGCGCGGAGCGCAGGAACGAGTCGTAGATCTTCCCCTCCAGGAAGACGGCGAGGGGCGGGGGCCAGACGCACAGCAATCCCGCGAGCAGCGTTAGAAGGAGGCCGGGGACCAAGATCCACGCGTTGCGGGGACGGACCGGGCGCTGCACGTTATCGCACCGTCAGCTCCACGCGGCGGTTGCGCGGCTCGGGAACTTCGTCTCCGGTGGGAACGAGTGGATCGTCCTCGCCTCGTGAGGCGATCTCGAGGATGGAGCGGTCCACTCCCCTCGCGGTGAGCATCGCGGCGACCGTGCGCGCGCGTTCGAGGGAAAGCCGGTAGTTGTACTTCCGGGTGCCCACGGTATCGGTGTGCCCCACGACGCTTACGTCCACCGGCCCGCGCTTCCGGATGGCCCGGAGGATCTCCTCGAGACGGGCCGTGGACGCGCGTGTGAGGCGGATGGTGTCGCTCTGGAAATAGAGGATGAAGTGCAACGGCGGCGGGGGAAGGGCGTGCAGCGCGGGGCCTACCAGCGCGCCGACCTGCTCCTTCGGCATGACGAAGGGCTGCCCCGGGGGTTTGCCCGCCTCGACGCGGAGCGCCTCGCGGGGCTTGTCGAGGCGCCGGTCGCCGCCCGGCCCCGATACGATGATGGCCCCGGTCTTCCCGTGGGCATCGGGAAGGAGGATGAAGACGTCGCCGGAAGGACGCGTCGGCGTCCGGGCGCACCCGGCGCAAAGCAGGACGCCGATGGAAAGGGCCGCAAGCGTGAGCCGCAGCCGGGCCGGAAGGCCCCCGGCGGGACGCCTACCCATTCCGGTTCACCGGGATCCCGGGCTTCCCGCCACGACGGCGAAGTACGTTCCGCGGATTCCGATGGAGGCGGTGGGGGTCTCGAAGCGG
>CAYWOT010000304.1:1653-2884 GCA_964459975.1 uncultured bacterium | reverse complement strand
CGTTTCGGGCCGGGGGCGTCATCGGGTTTCCCAGAACCGCCTCGGCTCGGTGCGCAGCCCGGTCTTCCGGTCGAAGAACTTGATGTCCTTCTCCTTGATCGCGAATTCGTAGGTCTCCCCGGGCTTCACGCGCAGCTCCACCGTGGAGGCGATGTTGACGATAATCTTCTCGTTCGGAAACGTGTCGCGCATCGTCCCGTACAGGAGGGTTCCCCCCCCCAGGTTCTCGAGCCGCTGGATCTGGAGCCAGAGACGAACCAGTGGTTTGCCGGTGCCGTAATGGCCGACGGGAAGAAAGTGCTCCGGCCGGAACCCCGCGACGAAGTCATCCCGTTCCAACAGGTTCATCGGCGGCGATCCGAGGAATCCGGCGACAAACGTATCGGCCGGATCGTCGTAAACCTCCCGGGGCGATCCGATCTGCCGAACCTTCCCGTGGTTCATCACGACGATCCGGTCGCCCAGGCCCATGGCCTCCACCTGGTCGTGGGTCACGTAGATGGTGGTGGTGCCCATCCGCCGCTGGAACTGTTGGAGTTCGGCTCGGGCCGCGGTCCGCAGTTTCGCATCCAGGTTGGACAACGGCTCGTCGAGGAGGAAGATGCTCGGTTCCCGGACCACCGCCCGGGCCAGCGCGACGCGCTGGCGTTCGCCGCCGGACAGCTCGCGCGGCTTCCGCTCGAGGAAGGCCTCGATGCCGAACATCGACGCCGCCCATCGCACTTTGTCGGGGATCTTGGCCTTCGGCACGTGCTGCGCCTTGAGCGGAAAGGCGATGTTCTTGTAAACGGTCATGTGGGGATAGAGGGCGTAGCTTTGGAAGACCATGGCGATCTTGCGGGCGCGCGGCGGAAGGTCGTTCACCACCCGCCCCCCGATCAGGATCTCCCCGGAGGTGGCGGTCTCGATGCCCGCGATCATCCGGAGCAGCGTCGTCTTGCCGCAGCCGGACGGGCCCAGGAGCACCAGGAACTCGCCTTCGGCCGCCGCGATGTCGACGTGGTCGACCGCGCGGACCTTCTGAAAATCCTTCGTCAGTCCCCGGACTTCGACCTGCGCCATGGCCGCCTACGATCCTCCGCTTTGTCGTCGTTCGAACGGGAGCGTCCGAAACGCGCGGCGTGCGCAGGAGGCCAGGACGCCCCCTGCGCACCGACCGCTCGCGTTACTTCCTTCCTCCGATCAGGCCCTTCTTGCGCCATTTCCGGAAGATGTCGTCGACCAGCAGCGT
>CAYWOT010000304.1:0-1643 GCA_964459975.1 uncultured bacterium | reverse complement strand
CGGGTTTCATCCCCCGCGCGCTGTTGGCCATCATGTTCGGGAGCACGAAGGTGGCGAACACCTCCCCGATCGCGGGGCTCGCCGGTCCCGGGTTTCCGATGTTCGTGCTCCACTTCTGCGCGTCCTCGAGCACCGAAAGCTTTCCTTTGGCCTCCCCGGGAAGGGCAAAGGGGTCGTTGGCGAACCATGCCGTCTCGAGGCCCCGGAGCGTCGTCGCACCGTGCACCGGCTCATACCCGCGTTTTCCCGAAGGGATGCGCGTGTCGGGGAAGGCCGGCGAATTGTAAAGTTCGCTATAATACATTGCCTGGTCGTAGTTGGCAACAAGGGCGAGAAGGAACCGCTTCGCCGTGGCGACGTTCCGGGAATACTTGGGGATGATGTAGTTGTAGATGACGTGTTCGCTCGCCACGCCCGTGCCCCCGGGCCCCTTGAGCGCCGGAGTGAAGTAGATGTCCTTCGCGATCTCCGGGACCTGTTTCTGCGCCGAGCGGTACGCGGAGATCGAATTGAGGATGTACGAGGCCCGACCGGCGATGAGCGCCTGGTTGTTCGAGACGGCGGACCAGGCGAAGACCTCGGGGGTCATGGCCGCCTTGAACAGTTCCGCCATGTATTTCACCGCCTCGACCGTGTGCTTGCTGTCAAGGACGACGTTCTCGTGACGGTCCTGCACGCTGCCGTTATACGACCACAGCAGCGCCCGCGCGGCCATGTTGGAGTCGAGCTCCTGGGACAAGCCGACGCCGAGCTGCACTCCCTGCTCCTTCTTGATCTTTCCGCCGTAAGTGATGAGGTCCTCCCACGTTTCGGGACCGTTCGGTTTGCCCGCCTTCTCCCAAAGGCTCTTCCGGTAGTCTCCCGGATCGATGGTCCAGCCGTGGCAGAAGCCGTAAAACTTCTTTGTGAACGGGTTGTACGAAGTCCTCTTGCACAGGCCCAGCTGCTTTCCGAATTTCTTCTCGGCCTCCTTGACGACGTCGTTCATGGCGACGACGCTGGGCTCGAACTGGGATGGCGGGAAGATCCACTCGATGAGGTCGTGGCCTTGGCCGGCGGAGATCTCCGCCGCCGTCCGGGCGGGAATCTCGGAAAGCCCGATGTGGTCCACCGTGACGTGGACGCCGTGCTTCCGGCCCCACTCCTTGGCGAACGGGTCGAAAAACTCCTTGTCGAACCGGGGGACGAAATGGGACCACAGCAGGATCCTTAGCTCCTTGTCGGCCGCGTATCCCCTGCTGGAGAGGAGGAGGGACGGCGCGACCCCCGCGGCGACGGTCCCAATCCCGGCCTTTTTGATGAAATCCCGTCGGGAGATGAGTCCCCGTTTTGTCCGTTTCATGCGTTCTCTCCTTCCCTGAAATGCGGCTGTTTTGACCGGTTGCCGAGCACGAATGCCCTTCCCAGGTTCGCCCAAGCGGTCTTCTGCCCCGATCCATCCCCCCTTCGGAGTCGTTTCCGCCTTGCATGGAAACAGGTGAGAAAAGAATGATCACGGCTGCTGGAATCATTCGGAAATGCCCCTGGTATTATATGGTGATGATGTATTGTGGACCTGGTTTCATAATCCTGAATGCTTGAAGGAATGTCGGAACCCCGGTCCGGACCCGGCCGTTCCCGGACAGGAGCCCGTTCGGACTGGA
>CAYWOT010000303.1:0-2898 GCA_964459975.1 uncultured bacterium | reverse complement strand
GCTCAGCGTTGCCGACACCGGTACGCGGGCGTGAGGTCGGGCGATAAACCCGCCCCTCGGGTCGACCTCGATCTCCGTGCCCAGGCCCCGGACCGACACCCGCTCGACGAGTGGTTCCGGTCCGCCGGTTCCCTCGAAAACCAGCAGGTACCCCTCCGGGGTGTTCTCCCGCACCGTGACGCGTGACGCCGCCGGTGCGTCCACGAATCCGCGGGCGACGTCTTCCGGGCGGATGGTAAGGACCGGCTGCTGGTGAAGGACGCGGAGAGAGACCCGGGGCAGGATCCTCGCGGAGACTCGTACCTGGGCGGTCGCCGAAGGGGAAGGGCGTCGGTTTTGCGCTGCGTCCTGTGCCCCGGCGGCATCCGCCAGCGACAGGAGCGCGACCAGTGCCGCGGCGACCAGCTTGGCCTGCAGGCGCAGCCCCCGGGCGACATGATGTGGCTTCGCGATCCCGGCGTTTACCAGCAGGTCGCCGATCGTCTCCTTCCGAACTTTCTGCTGTGCCAGAACGGCGTCCAACTGCTCCCGCGAGATCTGGCCCGTAGTGACCAGGATTTCTCCGAGGCGGAGGCGCATGGAGGCGGGGCGCTCGCCGCCCTGCGCCCGCTGGAACGAAAGCATGGCCTGGAGCTGTTTCTCCGTGAGCAATCCGCGCCGGACCAGGATCGCTCCCAATCGATCCCCGGTCCTGCGCTGCTCCTGCAACGCCTCGTCGAGTTGCTCGGAGGTGATCTTGCGCGCAGTCAGGAGCAATTCCCCCAGGCACTGCCGAACCCCAGCCGCGGCCTGGACGGCGCGGTCGAGGGAAGCCAGGTCGCTCTGGATGGAAACGACGGCGGCGATTTCCGCCGGGTCCGCCAAACCCAGGCGTATCAGCACCGCGCCCAGCAGTTCGTTGGTGTGGTTCTGCTCAGCGAGCGCCCGCTCGAGATCCTCGGGCGAGACGAACCCGCCGTCCACCAGAACCTGGCCCATCAACCGTCGCGCCGGCTGTTCAGGTGCCGGGAGTTCGTATCTCGTCGGTTTCCTCTTCGCCAAACCCTTTTCCTCCCTGTCGTTCCTTATCGGAAACGGGCGCTCCTGCCTTGCGTGCTGCGCGTTCCCAAACGGACGGCCGACGTGCCCGGGCAGAAATGTTCAACTCCATTGGCGTTTCCCGGCGCCCGGTTCGCCAACCTAAAGAAGAACTTTTTTTTTCCGAAAAGGCGCCGTAAGGTACTCGACATCAACGTGCCACGACCTCGAGAGAGGTTGTGGGTAGAGAAGATTCACTCGGAAGGGTGATCCATGAACCCACCGCTGGATGGCGGCAAGCAGGATGGCATGAACCGTTCCCGGAAGATCGAAGACATCCGGCATGATATTTCCAGAAAAATTGAGATCATCGACAAATTGCCGGCGATTGTCAGCACGCTGAGCGAGGATGTTCCAAAGGAAGCCGTTCCCCGGATCCTCATCCGCGTCGCGAAAGAATTGTTTCATGCTTCAAAAGCGGGGTATTTTGCGCGAGAGGAAGATGCCAGCGAGTTCGTCTTGATTAACGGTTTCGGATATCCGCCGGACATGGTAATCGCGGTAAGACAACACGCACAAGAACAGATTCTTGGGATGGCCATTCAAAAACGGCAGATCATTTCCAGGGATGATCTACTGGTAGGTCCTGGAGACAACCCGGAAGGGTTCTCCGTCGGCAGCCATGGCATCGATATCGTCGCCCCCGTTCACATGAACTCCCAAAATATGGGAGTACTCGTGCTGGGCGGGTGCGCCGTGGACATCGCCAGCGAACGGGGATATGTGGCTATGCTGGCGGACTTGGCCGGTCTCGCTCTCCAGAATGCGATAAAAAAGGACACGCTCAAATCCGTCTCCCTCGATGATCTCACCGGACTCAACAACCGACGGTTCTTCTCGCGGTGGTTCGAAACGGAAATGAGACGTGCGAAGAACTACATGCTTCCTCTGTCGCTCTTTCTGTTCAAGATCGACCAGTTCAAAGCGGTGAACGACTCCCATGGACGCGATGCCGGTGACCTGGTCCTGAAGACATTGGGTACGATCATCCGTCGTCACACCCGAAGCTCCGACCTGGTCGCAAGGTACAGCGGGGAGGAATTCGCCGCGATCATAACCTGCTCGGCCAAGGAACAGGCATTGGTCTACGCGAACCACCTGAGCAAGACGATCGCGGCAACGAGGATCTCCCTTCCGGGCGTCGAAGAACCTGTCGGAGTTACGATCAGCGGCGGGGTGGCTTCCTTTCCTATTGATGGGGATTCCACCTCCGAGCTGATCCATGCCGCTGAGAACGCCCTGGGGGGCGCCAGGCGGAAGACGAAGAACGAAGTGATTCCTTCGTAGCCGATGCTTCGGTCCAACGACCCGAAGGTCGTCGGTTCAAATCCAACCCCCCTGCCAAACACCCGTGGGGAACCGGTGCATTCCGGTTCCCCGTTTTTTCGCCCCGTTTTCGTGCTCCGTCATTCCCCAAAGGATTCCCCCCCCGGTCAGCCCGTGCGACCGGCCGGGCCGTCACTCCGATAGGCCGCTGGTCCTGATCGGGGGCGCCGTCACATCGCCCTTTTCTTGAATCTGTCCCCTATCCGTCAACTCCGTTGATATATGGAAAGAACCTAAGCGGAGAATGTGCCTTGGCTCATGCGTCCGGAAGGCCCCAATGTCGCAAACGGTTTTGGGGCGGGAGGGGAGCCATGAGAATCCAAAACATCAACGGAACTGCCGAGACCAACTGCGTGTGCGGCTCCTGGCTGAGACATTGGGAAAATTTCAGCGGCCAGTCGGTCACGTTTTGTCCCGTCGCGAACTGCACCCGGACGGATCTGTTGGGCGCTCACGTCCAGAAAGCGGACAGTTCCGACGACAAGTGGTACATCT
>CAYWOT010000302.1:0-2912 GCA_964459975.1 uncultured bacterium | reverse complement strand
GTCGCCGCGACGCCGGCCCTTTGCCCCAGCCAGAAGGAAACCGGCTTGGACGCCGAGCAGAGCATCCAGATGACCGGTATCCACAGGGCCGCGGAGACCTTCGCCTTGCGCGCCGCCACCGTGTCGTCCGTCATTCTGCCGTAGTCCTCGGTCATCGCCGCTTCCGCCACGTGTTCCGCCGCCTTGCACCCATTGTCCCGCTCCCGGGTCGTTCCGTCATCGGCCGCGATATCGGATTCCGATGCGGCCCCCGACGACCCGACGCAACTTCCGCATCTGTTCCCGTCGATGGAAACGCAGGAACTCCCCCGAAACCGGGCGCGCCACACGGGTCGCGCCAGCCCAGAAGTATCCCCACATCAACCCGCATCCCCCGACGACATACGGTCTTTTTCCCATTCGATAGACGACCCGGAAAAGCTGCCATACGGGGTGGCCGCCGACGATATAGTCCTTCATCCCGGTCTTGACGGCGGCCATGAACGCGCCGCTTTCAGCCGTATTGGTGCGCCGGTAATGGCGAAAATGCTTTTCCGTGAACGACCGGGTCTCCCACCCCCTCATCCTGGCCATCGTCACGGCGATAAAGTCGATCCCCCCCAGCCGGCTGGGGAGATACCCGCCGATCTCCTCGAAGCACCGGCGCCGGAAAAGCTGGACGGCGCCGGGAACGTGCTCCTCCCCGGCGAAGGTGTCGAGCAGGGAATCGTAGCGAATGCCGACGTACGGGGTTCCGGCCACCCCGAGACGCGGGTTCTCCGCAAACCGGCCGAGCAGAAACTCGAGATAATCCGGTTCGAACGAGACGTCCGCATCCACGTTCCCGATCACGTCATAGGCCAGATCGCGGACTCTGGCGTACCCCGCGTTGACGCAGTGCGCCTTTCCCGAGAAATGGCGATCCCGCCGTTCCGGCATGCGCACCAGCTCGATCCAGGGATTGTCCGCGGCGAACGTTCGCACGATCTCGTCCGTGCCGTCGATGGAGCCGTCGCTGACGATCACCCACCGGACGGGCCGAACGGACTGCTGCACCACGGAACGAATGGTTTCTTCGAGAAACGCCTCCTCGTTCCTGGCCGCGGTGATCAGGACGTAGGTCAGCGGTCTTTCCCCGATCATCGACACGGCCGTTTCCCTCGATCGAAAACAGGACGGAGAATCGTCCGACGGGGGAGCCGGGACCTCCCGTGCATCGACCTTTCGACTAAGTATATCGAGGTCCGGCTCATACGGAAGAAAATGCGACCCGGTTCAGCGCGGAGATCGCGACCAGATAGTCGTCGCTCATGAGGTAATGGTATTCCGTTTCGAGGTTCGGGTGGACCATCAGTTCCACCCTCCATTTTTTCGAAAGCTCCAGGATCCGCTCGATCCGCTTCCTCGGTTGAAGGGGCGAGATGCTGAAGAAGAAGTCGGTGCATCGATATCGTCTGCCCAGCCACCGGTCCACCTGCCTGCGATAAAACGTGTTGGCGATGTTCTTTTCTCCGAGCAGAAAGGTGAAATTCCTTCGGACGACCTGTCCGGGCGGAATCAGCCAGCTGAAGAGCATGTTGGCGCACAGATGCATGTGGTGATGGCCGTTGATGTGCGCCGGCGCCTTGTGGTACAGGCGAAAGAACTCCTCGTACTGGGCGTGATAGACCGATTCGAATTCCTTCCGAAGGAACGGATGGTACATCAGGAAGCGATACTTGCCGCCGGAGAGGAACCGCACGATCCGCCGTTGATCTTCCCGCAGCGCATCCGACGGCACCTCCCCGTCGAACGGCTGGCTGAAATTCACGTGCAGCCCGACGTCGAGCCCGGTCTCCAATGCGAGATCCGCGGCCCGCTCCGAATCCTTCGTGAAGACCATCGCGCTCGCCGAAGTGATCCGTCCCGCCCGGAAACAGTCCAACGTGTTGTCCGTTGCGGTCCGGTTGCCTCCCCAATCGTCCGCGTTGACGATCAACATGGCGGTTCCCTCCGGGAAAGGAAATCGTAGGCGCGATACAGATTGCGTCCCGTCGTCTCCCAGCTGAGCTCCTCCGTGAATCGCTTCTTCGCGTACTCCCCCATCTTCTTCCGCAGGTCCGGATCGTCCATCAGCGTCGCGATCGCCCTTGCGAATTCCCGTTCGTCGTTCGGCCGGACGTAGATGGCGGCGTCCCTTGCGGAAAACCGTGATTCCCTCAGATCGAAGCTCACGATCGGCTTGCCGAACGCCATGTATTCCATGATCTTGATGAACGTCGAGACATCGTTGAGCGGGCTCGACGGATCCGGATCCACGCAGATGTCGGCGCGCGATATGTATCCGAGCGTCTCTTCCTGGGACAGCAGTCCCGTAAAACGGACGAAGTCCCGTATTTCCAGCTTCCCTGCAAGCTCGGTCAGGTACCGGAATTCGCTCCCGCCGCCGATCAAGATGCAGGTAAAATCGGTTCTTCCCAGTTCATGCGCGAGAGCGTGGATCGCCCGGAGCAGATAGTCGACCCCGTCCTGCGCTTCCATCAATCCGCAGTACACGAGAACGCTTCCCCTCGCCGGCGGTCCTGCGCCGTCCCTCGAGACGGCTGCGATCTGCGCCAGGCTGGGACCGTTGCGCACGACGAACACCTTTTCCGGCCGGATTCCTCCCCTGGCGACTTCGATCCGCTTGTACGATTCGTTCGTGGCGATCGTCGCGTTCGCGCATCGGACCGATAATCGTTCCAGAAACAGGAGCAGCCGGTAGACCCGGTCTTTCTTCCCCTCGAACTTCGCCAGATACAGCTCGGGACTGAGATCGTGATGATCGAACACGAACTTCTTGCCGAACAAGCGGAAGAATCCGCCGACGACAAACAGCGTGTCCGGCGGGCTGTGCGCGTGCACGACATCGAATCCTTCCCGGACGAGGATGACGAAGCTCATCACGAAGGAAA
>CAYWOT010000301.1:0-2918 GCA_964459975.1 uncultured bacterium | reverse complement strand
TGCTCACTGTTGCGGTCCTCTACCTCTATTTCTCTTCCCCCGGCCGGGTCGTGGTGAGCCGGACCGGGAAAATCCAGGGCCTGGCGAACCAGGCGAGAGCATCCCTTCAAGGGAAACGATTCTGGAGGGATCAGCTCCATGAAGTGACCCGGGAAATTCGATGGGACGATTCCGGAATCCTGGAAAATTCCGTGGACGGGCGAACGTCGGGAGAATCCGATTGGGACGCCGACCGGGAAATGGAAACGTATTATCGAAAATACCCGAAATCGAGATCGTCCCTGGCGGAACTCCATGCCAAGGCGGAGAGGGGGCGGATCACTCAAGTCGAGTGGATGGTATACAGCAGCCTTCTCGAGGAACTGAGAAAGAACAGATCCCACGAGCTGCAAGGCATCCTTCCCGTTGTGCGATCGAAGGCAGGATGATTTCCTATACCGTCACCACGATCTTGCCGATCTGCCGGTTCGACTCCAGGTACCGGTGCGCCTCGACGATTTGATCCAGCGGAAACGTCCTGGCGATCACGGGTTTGAGCTTTCCCGCGGACAAGCCGTCGACGACGAACTTCTTGGCATGTTCCAGACGCTGCGCATCTCCGGTGATCTCGAAGAGGACGTAGCCGCGGATGGTGAGCGACTTGCTCAAGACATCCATCAGCGGCAGCGGCGTCGGCTCGGTGCTTAAAACTCCGTACAGGAACAGGATGCCGCGCTCGGCCATCGCCGCCGTCAGTTTGGCTACGGTCGGACCGCCCACCGGGTCGAAGACGACGCGGGCTCCCTTGGCCCCGGTGACCTTGTTCGCCTCGGCGACCAGGTCCTGCTCCCCCGTGACGATGACGTGCGCCGCGCCGGCGTCAAGCAGAGCCTTGCGTTTGCTGCTTCCGCGCGTGAGCGCCACGGGCGTGGCGCCGACCATCCGCGCGATCTGGATGGCGGCGATCCCGACGCTGCTCGATGCCGCCGGGATCAGGACCGTGTCGCCGCTCTTCAAGTCGGCGATTTCGATCAGCGCGCCGTACGCCGTCGTGTACTGCATCCAGACCGCTGCAGCTTCCTCCCACGACAGCGACGCAGGGTGCTTGGCCACCGCGTAGGCCGGCACGGTCGCCGTATCGCCGTAAACGCCGTAGGGGTTCTGCGAGAAAGCCGGGATGGTGCTGACGGCATCGCCGACCTTCAAGCCCTGCACGCCATCGCCTAGCGCCGCCACCGTTCCCGCCGCCTCGTACCCGAGACGGGAGGGGAAGCTTGGCTGATCCAGGTAGAAGCCCGACCGGAACATCGCTTCGGCGCGGTTCAAGCCAAGCGCCTTCACCGCGATCCGGACTTCCCCCCGCCCCGGCGGCGGTACGTCTACCTGCTCGACCTTCAACACTTCCGGACCCCCGGTCTGATGGAATCGGACGATGCGTGCCATAGCGATCTCCTTTTGTCCTCGCAACCCGTGGACTCTGCCGATTGGCAATTAGATTCCTCAATGCGGGGGGACGTCTCGCTCAAGTTTCAGTGCAAGCTCGTTCTTCAACCGCCTGACGCGGCGCGATCGCCGGACCCGAACGCCGGGCCGTGGTATCGTATCCCCTCAAACCTAAGGAGGCGCCGTTGGACGCGACGGCAGGGGGCATGAACGATTTCGCGTACCGTGAGGTGCCGAGGCTCGGCCGCACGCTGCTGAGGCTGGGGCTTTCGGGAAGCTTCGGGATCGAGGAAGCCGCGTGCCGCGAGGCCCTGGAGCGCGTCCAGTACGTCTTCTGGCATCCCCGGATGAAGAACAAGGGGGTCACCCCCGCGCTGCGGGAGGCCCTGGCGCGCGACCGGGAGCGCTACGTGGTCTCCGCGGGTCCGACGCTCGGCTACTTCCCGGGTTCCGTCCGCCGGGCCGCAGAAGCCGCCTTGCGGATGCTTCGCACGGACTACCTCGACGTCCTGCAGCTCTATTGGCTGGGGAAGATGTCCGCGCTTTCCGGCGCGGTCCAGGCGGAGATGGTCCGGCTCCGGGACGAGGGGAAAGTCCGCGCATTGGGGGCATCGATCCACGACCGGCCGAGGGCGGGCAGGCTCGCGGCCGACTCGATCCTGGACGTCCTCATGATCCGCTACAACGCAGCCCACCCCGGAGCGGAGCAGGAGATCTTTCCGCACCTGGCCGCCCGCCGCCCCGCGGTAATCGCGTACACCGCCACGGCCTGGCGGAAGCTGCTGCGCGCGCCCACGGGCTGGAAGGGCAGGGTGCCGACGCCGGGCGACTGCTACCGCTTCTGCCTATCAAACCCGCACGTGGACGTGGTCCTCACCGGTCCCCGCACCGCGGCCGAGTTGCGGGAAGATCTGGCGGCGCTCGAAAAGGGACCGCTATCCGCCGAGGAGATGGCCTTCATGCGGGAGTTCGGCCGCGCTGTGCATGGGTAAACGGACTCGCCGCTCGCCTGCGGCTCAATTTTCCAGGCAGCATTTCGTCGTATTTCCGCGACAGCGACAGTCCCATCGCCTCGGCAGGCTCGAGGTCGAACTACGACGTCAGACCGATTATCGAACCTCGGGTGTGAAGAGAGGGGTCAGAATCCGATCCGGCGGCGAGGCGGCTTGGGCGGCTCCATCAATGCGCGGATCGCGTCGAACACGACCTTGAATTGGGCGTCGTAGCGCTTTTCGAGCGCGTCCACTTTGCGGGCCAGTTCCTCGTGGGATACGAGCATCCGCCGCATGCGGACAAACGCGCGCATGATGGCGATGTTGACTTGCACCGCGCGCGGGCTGCTGAGGACGCCTGATAGCATGGCAACGCCTTGTTCCGTGAAGGCAAAAGGTAGATATTTCCGATGCTTGCCGCGCCCCGGATTCTCTAAGGTCACAAATTGTGGCCTTAGAGAATCGGCCTCATCCCGGGACAGTCGGAACATGAAATCTTCGGGA
>CAYWOT010000300.1:0-2926 GCA_964459975.1 uncultured bacterium | reverse complement strand
CCTGATCGAGGGGATCATGGCCCTGTCGCGGTTCCTGCAGGTGGGGTTGAGCATCATCCTGATCTTCGTCGGGATCAAGATGCTGATCGCGGAGTTCGTCCACATCCCGGTGGCGATCTCCCTGGCCGTGGTGGGCGGTGTCCTGGCCGGGTCGGTGCTGGCCTCGGTCCTGTTCCCGGCCCCGAAGCCTGTGGGGCTTCCGGGAGACGCCGAGGGCCTGTCCGCCCCGATTCGGGAGGGCGGCGAGGGATCCGCTCCTTCGGCCCGGCCGCACGCGGACCGGACCGTCGCGGACCGGAACGACGAGCGCGTGACATAACCGCGGCGCAACGAACGATCCGCCGGGCGGGTCGAGCGGGCGTCCTGCCCCGCCCCGCCCCGTGCGTTGCCTGGCTTTCGGCCCGGGCGCCTCGGGAACCGGGCCGTACGAAACCGAAGGCGGCGGGAGCTTGGCGCTCCCGCCGCCTTGTGCCCGTCGGCTTGCGGATCTCCCCTACTGCGCCACGCCGGCCACGACTGCGGGCGGCCCGGTGACGGAAGGCTCGGTCCCGATGTCGGGCGGCGTGTAGTCGTCGGCCGTCGGCAGGTCCGACATGTACGAGGAGGTGGTGAGCCCGGCGTCCGTGCAGACCGACTCGTCCACCTTTTTCATGCGCTGCTCGACGTCGGTGGCCTTCACGTAGTAGGAGGTCTGACCGGAGGTCGCCAGGCTCCCGTCGGGAATCGTGAACTCGGGCACCCACCGGATGGACGAATTCGAATCGCCCTCGGAGCAGTCGGCGTCCTGGCCGGTTTCCATGTCGACGCACTTGCCCGGAATCCCGCCCAGGTTGCCGTACCCGTTGTACTCCAGGGAGAACCGCGCGTTGTTGTATCCGTCCCCGTTGTGGACGTACTCAAGCTGCAGGGGAGGGTCGAACGAAACGAACGTGCTGTCGGAGGCGTCCTGGAGGGCCGTCATCCGATTGTACGCGTTCGGCCCCGTCTCCCACGTGAAATAGACGGGGAGGCTGCTTCCGGCCTGCCACCCGCACGTCGCGTTGTTGTCGAACTCGCACCGGAGCAGGTCCAGGTTCGCCGCCGTCGGTTCGAAGAGCGGCCCGCTCATCACGCCGTACTGGTACGAGGAGTCGGTCGCCACGACGTTGTCCGGCCCGTCCTTCAAGGTCATGTCGTCGAAGGTGTAGCTCCTGTACACGAGGCTCCCGTTGTCGGGCGCGACTTCCTGATATCCCGGAACGTCCGTCGCGAACGGATACGAGTTGCCCGCCGCGATCATCGAGGCATCCGGGCACTGGTCGAAGCAGGCGAGCGTCGCCGGGACCGTGTCCGAAGGCCCAACGTTCACCTCGGCGTAGGACACCACGGGCGTGGAGTCGTCGGCCGAGCAGGCGAAGAGGTCGTCCGAAGGGTCGGTCGTTCCCCGCGTATCGGGCGTGCAGTTGTCGAGCTTGACCTGCGCGCTGCCGCCCAGGGACTGGGACCAGAAGAAGAGCTCGGAATACGGCAGGGCGCCAAGGTCGAGCACGACCGGAGTGATGTTCTGCCACGTGTTGGCGCTCTGGTCCAGGCGTGCGATCTCCCGGAAATTCGTCCCGTCCCAGAGGACCCGGAACGCGTTGTCCGTGCCGGCCGTCTGATCGAACTCGTGGAATTCGAGGGGAACGTTCTTGATGTCGCCCAAGGTCAGGAGCTTGCGGGTGTGCTTGCGGAGGATTCCGGCGCGGACCACCGCCACGTACGTCTCGGCGGGATCGCCGCTGCCGTAGGTCTGCCGCTCCACGGTTTCCCCGTCCTGGAGGACCAGGTCGTTCGGGAACCACGGCCCCCGGTAGCCGATCCAGCCCTGATAGACCTGTCCGCCCCGCGTAAGCTGCACCGGGAACCCCGAGTTCTGCTCCACCCGGGCGCCGGTCTCGTCGTACAGGCCGTAGCCCCACGCGGACGCGTCGAAGTCCTTGCGGTCGAGGCACGCTCGGATCGTTCCGTCGTCTCGCAGGAAGTTGTTGTCGTTGAAGGCGATGTCGAACGCGGAGCTGTGCGTGCCGGGGGACACGCCCTGGGCTTGGACGCCGCCCGAAAACGACTCCTCGTTGTACAGGGTTCCTTTGCCGCTGGACCCGTCCGCGTTGCGGTCCAGGAGGACCTGATCCGTCGTCGTGACCTCGCCCTGCACCGGATCGGTGCGATGGTCCACCTGGTAGAATTTCAGAAAGACCTTCCCTGTTGAGGAGTCCCGTTCCGTCTCGAGCACCCCCCGCGGAACGCCACCGCCGGGTCGGGGACGCCGTCCGACGCGGTGTGCCCCTCGAAATCGAGGGTAAAGATGCCCAGCGGATTCTCGGCGCTGACCCCCTCGTCGACCGTGACCTTCGCGTAGATCAGTTGCTCGGGATCCATGTCTCCGCGAGCGGGTTCATGCACCCAGGCCTTGACGATGTGGGGGGACGAATCGTCCGACCTCGACGACTCCACCGTCCACATCGTGTACTGGGGCTGGTTCGCCGCCGACGCCTGGTCGGCCGTCTGCTGGCCGCCGGGAGGAGGCGCTGCCCCGCCCTTCGCACGTCTTGAGGTCGATCTGGGCCTTGTACGGCCCCTCGTTGATCATGGCGGCGTATCCGGTCTGCGCGACCATGCAGAGGATCTGGTTGACCATGTTGAACGAGTCCACGGAGCGTTCCTCGACATAGATGTTGGGGACGTCGTTGACGTAGTCGGAGTCCGGATCGGTGGGGACGGCGAGCGGGGTCGGCACCGCGAAGCGCAGAGCCGTTACCCCCGCCGGTTGGGCGGTTTCGGCGGTCTGGGCGTCGACGACACTCACCTTCTTGACGACGGTCAGGGGGCTGACCGATCCGCTCGTCGACGGGGCGGTGCTGCCCCCTCCTCCGCCTCCTCCGCACGCCGGCAGCAGCAGGGCGAG
>CAYWOT010000299.1:0-2935 GCA_964459975.1 uncultured bacterium | reverse complement strand
CGTCTTCCGGACCCCGAAGGGATGGACGGGACCGAAGGTGGTGGACGGCGTGCCGGTCGAAGGCACGTTCCGCGCGCACCAGGTGCCCTTGGCCGACATGACCGCGAAATCCGGTCACGTCAAGATGCTCGAACGGTGGATGAAGGGGTACAAGCCGCAGGAACTGTTCGACGCGAACGGCGCCCTCGTCCCCGAGCTGGCCGAATTGGCGCCGAAGGGCGAACGGCGGATGGGCGCCAATCCTCACGCCAACGGCGGCCTTCTGCTGCGCGACCTGCGCATGCCCGATTTCCGGGAGTACGCGGTGGAGCTGCCCGAGCCCGGCACGGTCGAGGCGGAGGCGACGCGGATCGCCGGGGCGTTCCTCCGCGACGTGATGAACCGGAACGCGGAAGCCCGCAATTTCCGGGTCGTCGGCCCCGACGAGACGGCGTCCAACCGCCTGAGCCACCTGTTCGATTTCACCGACCGCGTCTTCACCGGCGAGATCCGGAAGACCGACGACCACGTCTCCCCCGACGGCCGCGTGATGGAGGTCTTAAGCGAGCATCTGTGCCAGGGGTGGCTGGAGGGCTACCTCCTCACCGGGCGGCACGGCCTGTTCTCGTGCTACGAGGCGTTCATCCACATCGTGGACTCGATGTTCAACCAGCACGCCAAATGGCTCAAAGTGACCCGCCACATTCCCTGGCGCCGGCCCATCGCCTCGCTCAACTACCTGCTCACCTCCCACGTTTGGCGGCAGGACCACAACGGATTCAGCCACCAGGATCCCGGATTCATCGACCACGTGGTGAACAAGAAGGCCGACATCATCCGCGTCTACCTTCCTCCGGACGCGAACACGCTGCTCTCCGTGATCGACCACTGCCTGCGCAGCCGCAACTACGTGAACGTCATCGTGGCGGGGAAACAGCCGGAGCCGCAATGGCTGGGGATGGACGAGGCCGTGAAGCACTGCACCGCGGGCTTGGGCGTCTGGGAATGGGCCAGCAACGACCGCGGCGGCGAGTGCGACGTGGTGATGGCCTGCGCGGGCGACGTCCCGACCCTCGAGACCCTGGCGGCCGTCGAGATCCTGCGGGAGCACTTCCCCGACCTGAAGATCCGGGTCATCAACGTGGTGGACCTGATGACGCTGCAGCCGCACAGCGAGCATCCCCACGGCCTGAGCGACAAGGACTTCGATGCCCTGTTCACCCGGGACAAGCCCGTCATCTTCGCCTTCCACGGCTATCCCTGGCTGATCCACCGGCTGACCTACCGCCGCGCGAACCACGGGAACCTCCACGTCCGCGGCTACAAGGAAGAGGGGACGACCACCACGCCCTTCGACATGGTCGTCATGAACGACCTCGACCGCTTCCATCTGGCCGGCGACGTGATCGACCGGGTGCCGGGCCTGGTTCCGCGCGCCGCCTACGCCAAGCAGTTCCTCCGCGACAGGCTGATCGACCACAAGACCTACATCCACAAGTACGGGCAGGACATGCCGGAAATCCGGAACTGGCGATGGAGCGCAGGGGAGAACACGCGAGGGAAACGGCGAAAGCCATGAAGGTGTGGCCGGGGAATCCGTATCCGCTGGGTGCCGTGTACGACGGCTCGGGGACGAACTTCTCCCTGTTTTCCGAGGTCGCCGACGGCGTCGAGCTTTGCCTGTTCGACGACGACGGAAACGAGACCCGCGTCGAGCTGCCCGAGGTGACGGGCTACTGCCGGCACGGATACCTGCCGGCGGTCGAGCCCGGCCAGCGTTACGGGTTTCGGGTCCACGGACCGTGGGACCCGGGAAACGGCCATCGCTGCAATCCCGCCAAGCTTCTGCTCGATCCGTACACCAAGGCGATCGACGGCCGGGTTCGCTGGAACGAAGCCCTCTTTCCCTATCGCCTTCCCGACGGTCCCGACGCCCGCAGCGACGGCGACAGCGCCGCCTTCATGCCGCGATGCGTCGTGCACCAGCCCCATTTCGACTGGGACGGAGACCGCCGCCTCCACCTCCCGTGGCACGAAACGGTCATCTACGAGACCCACGTCAAAGGCTTGACCGCCGCCCACCCCGACGTTCCCCCGGAGCTCAAGGGCACCTA
Source organism: uncultured bacterium (assembly GCA_964459975.1). Taxonomy (GTDB): domain Bacteria; phylum Desulfobacterota; class Deferrimicrobia; order Deferrimicrobiales; family Deferrimicrobiaceae; genus CSP1-8. The sequence goes on along the minus strand of CAYWOT010000299.1, from coordinate 842 downwards.
TGCGGGCCTTGCCCATCCGGCGGTCGTCGAGCACGTAAGGAAGCTCGGCGTCACGGCCGTGGAGCTCATGCCGATCCACCGGTTCGTCCACGACAAGCGCCTGCTCGACCAGGGGCTGCGGAACTACTGGGGATACAATTCCGTCGGCTATCTCGCGCCGCACGGCGAATACGCGTCGGACGCGCGTCCGGGCGGCGCCGTGGCCGAATTCAAGCAGATGGTCAAGACCCTGCACCAGGCCGGCATCGAAGTCCTGCTCGACGTCGTCTACAACCACACGGCGGAGGGAAACGATCTCGGTCCGATGCTCTGTTTCAAGGGGATCGACAATGCCTATTACTACCGGCTCGCCGACGACCGGCGCCGGTATCTGGACTACACGGGCACCGGCAACAGCCTGAACATGCGCAACCCCCACGTGCTGCAGCTCATCATGGACTCCCTCCGGTACTGGATCCTGGAGATGCACGTCGACGGGTTCCGCTTCGACCTGGCGGCGACGCTGGCGCGCGAACTGCACGACGTGGACCGCCTGTCGGCGTTCTTCGACCTGATCCAGCAGGACCCCGTGGTCAGCCAGGTCAAGCTGATCGCGGAGCCGTGGGACGTGGGAGAGGGCGGATACCAGGTCGGCAACTTTCCCCCGGTGTGGACGGAGTGGAACGGCAAATACCGGGACTGCGTACGCGATTTCTGGCGGGGGGAGGACCGCACGCTCGGAGAGTTCGCTTCCCGCATCACCGGCAGCTCCGATCTGTACGAGAACACCTCCCGCCTGCCCTACGCCAGCATCAATTTCGTGACCGCTCACGACGGATTCACCCTGGACGACCTCGTCTCCT
>CAYWOT010000298.1:0-2955 GCA_964459975.1 uncultured bacterium | reverse complement strand
CGACGACATCGAGAAGGTCAAGCGCGTCGTCGCGGAGGTGTTGAAGGAGGACGGGGGCATCCTCGCGGATCCTGCCCCGACCATCGCAGTGCTCGAACTCGGGGACAGCGGCGTCAATTTCGCCGTCCGTCCCTGGGTGAAAACAGCCGATTACTGGAACGTCTATTTCGATACCACCGAACGGATCAAGAAACGATTCGATGCCGAGGGAATCTCGATTCCCTTCCCGCAACGGGACGTTCACCTGTATCAGACGTAACGGACGGGGCCGATACGGCCGACGCGGCGCCGCTAGGGCCGTCGTTCTCTCCACACCCGAATCGCGGTCGCGTGCTTCGCGTAATGGCCGTACGTGTCGAGCCGCAGGCGGCGACGGAAACGGGTTTCGCGTGCAAGCGGATCCTCCGGCACGGTCTCGAGGAACGCGACGAGTCTTCGGTGCGTGTCGTCGCGCCGGCGAAGGACCTCGGACAAAGGCAACCTCCGACACTCTTCGGCTTTTTTGGCGTTGAACGCGTCGATGCCGCCGTACCGCACGGAATATCGCGGCGTCTTCTTTCCCTCGAGGATGAGCGGCAACGCGGCGAGCGACTCCTCTTCCCACGCGACGACGTGGGCGATGATGTCCTTGATCGACCAGGTACCGGTGACGCAAGGCTCCGTCATCTCGTCGTCCGGCAGACCGGAGTAGGCCGCTTTGAGCGACCGCCACGCCTCGTCCAAGCGCTCGAGGAGCATCGACCGGGTCACGTTCCCGCCTCGTCCGCCGCGGCCATGGTGCGGGCGAGCTCGGTTGGCCGGTATTCCAGCCGGGACGCTTCGGAGTCCCGGAAACAGATCCCGGTGAACTCCCCGGGTTCCTCCTCGCAACCGTAGTCCTTCTGGATCGGCCCGGGCCGCGCGCGGGGCTTCGGTACGCGCTCCTTCATCCCCCCCGCACCCCGGCCCCGGACCGTCCGCTTTTGAATTTGACGAACGGAACGATCATCGATCCCCCTCCTCGTCATGGACTGAAACTGCGGCGAAAGCGTCGTCCGCGATCCTTGCCGCTTTCGCCGGCGCTGTTTCGACGCTCCGCGCGCAAGCTTTGGTGCAGCGCCGGCGGGACCCTTCCGAACGGGTGGCGAGGAAAGGCACCTCCCGCCGGGGGTTTCTCCGGGTTTCCATGCGCGTCTGGAACATGGCAAAAACACGACAATGATTTATCATAGGACCGGAATCGCCGGTGCGATCCACCGTCGACGTTTCCGATGACGTCGAATCGATCGGTGTTGTGACACGGCATGTATCCAAGGAGACGGAGTCCATGGAAAAACGGATTCGAAACAACTGGCAGCGCAATGCCGGCGACTCCTTCGCGAGAAGCCGGATTCTGAGTCACGAGGTCCACCCCGAAGGGCTGGATGTCGACCGGATCCGGTTCGCCGAGACCGGAGGTCTCGTGCCGGATCCGGGAGTCGGTCACATCGTCAGCGTCCTTCGAGGAGATGGAACCCTCCGGGTGGCCGGCGACGACAGCCGGTCGCTTTCCCTAGAGGCAGGCGTCCACCTCTATCTCCCGCCCGGCCTCGAGAGTCTTCTTGCCGCAAATCCCGAGACGGAACTGGTATGCGTTTCCGGCGCGTCGGCTTCGCAGGCCCGCGGGAAACGCGTGCTTCTACGCGACGAGACGTTTCTCGCGGCCTGCGCGTACGGGTCCCAGTCCCTTCGTTGGGTCCTTACGCCTCAGTACCTCAGCCGCCGGATCTTTCTGCACCACGACCCGGTCCTTCTGTCGAAATCCGGGAATCCCGTCTCCTGGTTTCGAACAACGATGTTCGACGTGGACGGACTACCCGAAAACGAAGACGGGGAGCCGGTATTCAAGATGTCCTACAATTCCCGAACGGAAGTGAACGTCTGCTACGACGTGGAAGGCGACGCCCGGGTCCGCATGGCGCAGCATCCTTACACGGAGACCAGGCAATCCTGGGGCCCGTGGTTGCGGCTCGACGGCGACTCGACGTATCACCTGAACGAGGCGGCCGGCGGTCCGGAGGAGGAGTGCCGTATCGATGAAGCGACCGGTGCGCCACAGTCCCTCCGGAATAAACACGAGGTCTACATCGCGGGCGGACATGTAACGCTCTGCTGTCTCTTCGATCCGGCACCCACGGGCATCGAGCGCCACCGGCCCGGCGAGTACAGCGACTACGAGCCCCTGGCACAGGTGCTCGGAACCGAGTCGTACGAAACGCACAGGCGGGAGATCGCGGGCTATGACGAGATGGTGAGCTCACTCTCTCTGGCAAAGGCCCAAGGAGCCCTGGAGGCGTTCCACGGAACGCCGGTCTGGGAGTTGTATATGCGAGGACGCAAGGCACAAGCCGCCATCGAAGCGGAGCTCGCGAAGACCATTGCCGCACGAGCGCACGTCATTTTGCCGTGGATGCAAACCGTGTAGTCCCGACCCGTCGCGCGCTGTCGGCACGCTCGCCGGCCCGGATCGCCTTGAAGAATTCGAACCGGCCCCGAGGTCCCCATCGAGGTGGATCGGGCGGACGATGACGCCGTCCCGACGTACATGAGCGAATCGAAGGCCGCCCGTCACGGCAATGAATGGCCGACGATCGGGCGGTCAGTCGGCCGAATATGGATTCGAAGAAGAAGACTACGCCACCAAAAGGAGAGAGGCACGGCCGTACAAAGGGGAAATCTTTCCTTCCTTTTTTAGAATATGGAGAGTGCGTAAGGAAACATCATAGAGTTCGCGAATCGCATATCGATATTCGGTTTTCGTCCGCTTATCCATCGCTTGCTGCAAATTCGAGCAGGTTGCCACAACGCATTTGATCGGCCGTTTTTCGGCATCCAATGTGCACCCTTCCCGTCCCAGGAAGGCACATGTATCGACCTTTTTCTTTTGTTTCGTCGGATCGCCACCATGCAGAACTCGACGAAAGCGTTGCTTCATGA
>CAYWOT010000297.1:0-2961 GCA_964459975.1 uncultured bacterium | reverse complement strand
CGGACTGCTTCGCCAGCCGGGAGGGGATGTCCATTCCCGCGGTCGGAGCGAACACGTTCGTCCAGCGATCCGGCGGGAGGTCGCGGGCGCGGTTGTCTTTGGGCGCCTGCGCGGCATGGCGAGGCGGAGGCGGCGGAGCGAAAAACCGCGCGGACAGGTACCGGCTCACGGAATACCCCAAGCAGACGGCGGTGACCAGGAGGGAAAACCCCACAATGGCGAAAAACGCCGGTTTTTGCATTCCACCCCCGCACCGAGTAAACAATCATGCTATTTTCTGCCTATTCCCCTTGGTCCGTCAACAGGGGCGGGGCGCGGGCTCCGCAACGGCGGGCGGCTACAGGGAAAACGGTCCCGGGAACCGGTTGCCCCGCGCCCCGCGCGGCGGTATCCTGAACGGGTCGAAGGTCGGGGAAAGGGGGGGGCATGCGGGCAGCACGTCTGGCGGCGGTCGTCGCGGTGCTTTTCGTCGGTGCCTGGTGCGCGGCCGGATGGGCGGCGGATGGTCCGCCCGCAGACCAGCCGTACCCGGTGGTCCTGGAGCCCGGCCAGATCTTTTCCATCTGCGAATCCGGGGAGATCGTCTGCCCGGCCATCTCGCCCATCTGCGACGATTTGAACGTCGCCGAGCCCGTCGAGACGCCCGAGGGGCTCGGGTTCCTGGGCGTCGAGCCCGGGACGACGTTGTGTTCGGCGGCCTCCGCCAACGGGCTCCGACGGGTCTTCCGCATCACGGTGCGCCCGAGGAGTGTGGACAGGAGGTAACCGAGAGCCCCCGGGCGCCGGACGGCAGCGGGTTTTCCGGCTTTCAGGCGTTGCGTACCGAGAGAAACGACCGACGGATCGCCTTCCGAAAAGGAACCGACGGATATGCCAGAACGAGCGCGATTTTCGGGACGTGGCCGTCCGGAAGCCCGTGTTTCCGCATCAGATCCTTCCTTCGTTCGAGCACCGGCGCCGTGCGCCGGGCGGGCGAGATCTCGAGCACATTCCCCCAAGGCGGTCGTGGGAGAGCGCCGGACCGCTTCTCCGGTTCACCCTTCGCCGTTCCCGAAACCCCCGTCTTCGGACTCCGGCGCCACGTCGGCTTTGCGTGCCCGCAGCCGCTCGCTCATGCGCTCCAACGCGACGTAGAAGACGGGCACGAACGGAATGGCGAGGAGGGTGGAGGAGATCATGCCTCCGAAGACGACCGTTCCCATGGCTCGCTCGCCGGCCGATCCGGCTCCGAACGCCACCACGAGCGGCACCACGCCGAGGATGAAGGCGAAGGACGTCATCACGATGGGACGGAACCGGCGCCGCGTCGCCTCGACCGCGGCTTCCGGGATCGACATCCCTTCGCGATGGAGCTGCCGCGCGAACTCGACGATGAGGATGGCGTTCTTGCTCGCCAGGGCGATCATCAACACCAGACCCACCTGGGTGTAGAGGTTGTTGTCGTAACCCCGAAGGATCAGGGCCAGCAGGACGCCGACCAGCGCCATGGGCACGACCACGATGACGGCGGCGGGGGAGGTCCAGCTCTCATAGAGCCCGGCGAGGACCATATATACGAGGAAAATGGACAGGGCATAGATGAAGTACGCCTGGTGACCGACCTTTTTTTCCTGGTAACTCGTGGAGGTCCAGTCATAGGCCACGCCTTCGGGGAGGGCCCGGTCGGCGGTACGCTCCATGAGCGCGAGCGCCTGGCCGGAGCTGAATCCCGCAGCGGCGGATCCGAACACCGGCGCCGCGGGATAGAGGTTGTACCGGGTGATCACCTCGGCTCCCTGTGCCGGGTGCACCTTGACCATCGTTCCCAGCGGCACCATCTCTCCCAACTGGTTGCGGACCCGGAGATTGCGGATGTCCTGCGGCTGCAGACGGTAGGGGCTGTCCGCCTGGATGTACACCTGGAACACGTGGTTGAACTTGTTGAACAGGTTGACGAACGAAGAGCCCAGGTAGCTCCGCAGCGTGTCGAACACGTTCGACGCGGGAACCCGCAAGGACTCCGCCTTGGTCCGGTCGATGTCCAGGTGCAGTTGCGGGCTTTGGACCCTCAAGGTGGTCCTGAGACCACGCAGGCCGGCTTTCGAGTTGCCTGTCCGGACGAGTTCGTCCGTGGCGCGCTTGAGCTCCGCGAGCCCGACGCCGCCGCGGTCTTCCACCATCATCTCGAATCCCCCCGTCTGCCCGAGTCCGCGGATCGGCGGCGGAATCACCGTGAACGCCTGCACCTCCTCCAGGCCCGCAAGTTCGCGGTTGATGTGCGAGAGGATGACGTCCTGCGTCAGCGAGCTGCCCCTCTTCGCCCAGTCCTCGTACACGATGAACGTCGTGGAGACGTTGGGAACGCTTGCGCCGTCCAGCACGGAAAACCCCCCGATCGTGACCCACCCCGCGATTCCGGGTGCTTTCCGCAGGAGGGCGTTGATCTTCTGTGCGGCGTCCCGGGACCGCGGCTGGGAGGCGCCTTCCGGGAGGCGGGACAGCAGGATTCCGTACCCCTGGTCCTCGGTAGGGAGGAAGCCGGTGGGTCGGCTCAGGATGACGAGGCCGGACGCCGCGATGATCGCCGCAAACACGCCGACGAACAGGCCCGGTCGCTTTACCATACGGCTGACCACCGCCAGGTAGGCATCGGTCACCGCCTGGAAGACCTTGTTGAATTCGCGGGCGAAGCGGCGCGGAGGTTTCGACCCGCGCGGCTTCAGCCAGAGGGAGCACTGGACGGGCTTGAGAGTGAGGGCATTGATCGCGCTGATGACTGCGATTGAGGCGATCACAAGGGCGAACTGGCGAAAGATCTGTCCCGTGACCCCCGGCAGAAAGGCCGCGGGGAGGAACACGGCGACCAGCGCCAGCGTGACCCCGATTACCGGGCCGGTCAATTCCTGCATCGCCTTGATCGTGGCTTCCTTCGGGCGCATTCCCTGTTCGATGTAATGGGAGCTGTTCTCCACGATCACGATG
>CAYWOT010000296.1:0-2975 GCA_964459975.1 uncultured bacterium | reverse complement strand
TCGTCATCATCGAGACCGACAAGGCCAAGATCGATGAATTGTCCGAAGAGATGGACTGCAGCTTCCTGCAGGGCGATGGCAGCCAGCCGAACATCCTGCGCGAAGTCAATCCCGGGCAGACCGACTTCTTGTTTTGCCTCACCAACAGCGACCAGGATAACGTTATCGCCAGTCTCGTCGGCCGTTCCCTCGGTTTCAATCGCATCGTGACCAGTATCGGCGATCCGCAGTTCGAGGGCATCTGCCGTGAGTTGGGTCTGAAGGACACGATCATTCCCTCCCGCACAATCAGCCGTTACCTGGAGGACATGGTCCGCGGCACGGAAAACGTGGAGCTTTCCACGGTCATCAAGGACGAGGCCCGGTTTTTCACCTTCACCCTCAAGGAGGAAAACGCAGTTCCGGTCAAGGAGCTGAAGCTGCCCGCCGAGGCCCGTGCTGTCTGCTATTACCGGGAGGGTCGGTTCGCGCTCGCCGACGAGGGGACGAAACTGCAAGAAGGCGATGAGGTCGTGGTTCTCACGCACAGCAAAAATATGTCCGCGCTGCAGGAGCGTTGGCAGCCGAAGCCGGCGCAGGAGGAGCCGGCGGACAGGGGCAAGCGGAAGGAGGCCCCGGCCGAGAAGGGGAAATCGAAAGAAGCTCCGCCCGATAACGTCTTGCGCGAAAACCCCCGCGGCAGAACGGAGCGGGAGGGTGAGGAGGGCCGCCGTTAAGCATGACGGCGGTGGCCGGAAGACCGACAGGATGAAGCCCGGGATAGGCGAACGGGAGACGGAATGGATGCGGAAGTCAGCCGGCAGCGCTCCACCCCGAGGCCGATCGCCCGCCGGGCGATGATCGAGCGCGGGTTGCTGCCCGATTTCTCCCACGCAGCGCTCGCCGAGCTCGACGGGATCCGGGCGACGGCAGGCGGGAGTTCCGGGTGGCCGCGCGACATGCGCAACCTCCCTTGGGCGTCGATCGACAATGACGACTCTCGGGACCTGGGTCCGTCTCCTTCACCCCCCCGTGGAAGGCAGGCTGATTCACGGCTTCGAAGGGGCCGACGTCGGCGAAAGGCTTCGCGTGCAACTGGTCCATACGGACGTGGAGCGGGGGTACATCGACTTCCAAAGGGTCGATTGAGAGAACGCCGTTTGCCGATCCCAGGGACTCGAGCCGGCTTCGTGTCAGCTGCGAAGATCGATGACCTCGAGTCGTTGCGTCACATCCGGGTGGTCCGGTGAGGGTCCCTCGATCAGGATCAGATAATTCCCCGGAACGCCCTGCGCCGCCACCCACCGTTTCGCCCATAAACGCCAGTCCCCCGGTGCTTCGTCCAGTTTCTCCGGGTGGATACCGTATGAGAATTGAAGCCCTTGGCAGGTTTCCTCGTGGATAGATCCCGCCGTGATCCAGACGGGAAAACGGAACCGGGCGAGCTGGCGCGCGGTGGATCCGCTGCGGCTCGGAACGACCACGGCGGCGACGGACATCCTGGCGAGGACGTTCTCGATGCTCATGGAGACAAGGTCGGAAGGACCGACGGTTCCCGAATCGATCACCGTCTTCACGGCCGCGCGGGCGAACTGGCCCGTCCGGAACGGCTCTGCCGCCCCTGCGATCCGGGCGAGGGTCCGTACCGCCTCGACCGGGTATCTCCCTATGGCGGACTCGCCGGAGAGCATCACGCAGTCGGTGCCGTCGATGACCGCGTTGGCGACATCGGTGGCCTCGGCGCGGGTCGGCCGGGCATTCTCGGTCATCGACTCGAGCATCTGGGTCGCCGTGATGACCGGCTTGCCGAGAAAATTCGCACGGTGGACGAGCCGTTTCTGCTCGATGGCGATACGCTCGATCGGGATCTCGACCCCGAGGTCCCCCCGGGCCACCATGATGCCGTCGGCGGCCTCGAGGATCCCGTCGATACGCGCGAGGGCGACGGCGCGCTCGATCTTGGCGATGAGGAACGGGTTGCGCCCGGCCGTGCGGGCCGCGCGGCGCACCTCGTGGATGTCTTCCGCTGAGGTGACGAAGGACTGGCTCACTGCATCGACGCCACTTTCGAGCGCGAACTTCAGGCACTCCTGGTCTCGCGCGGTAAAGGCGCCGATCCCGAGGTCGACATCGGGTACGTTAAGCCCCTTGCGTGAGCGGAGCTCGCCCCCGGCCATCACGCGGCACGCCACCTCGTTCCCCCGGACCTCATCCACCTCGAGGCGGATGATCCCGTCGTTCAGATACAGGGTGTTTCCCTTCCCGACCAAGGCGGGGAGACGGGGGAAGTCGACCGATGCGCGGGTGGCGTCGCCGACGATGGTATCCGTCGTCAGGGTGAACTGGCCCCCTGGTTGGAGCAGGACCGGCTCTGTCGTCAGGAGGCCGATGCGAATCTTCGGCCCCGGGAGGTCCGCCATGATGGCGATCCGCCGGCCTGTCCTGCGGGAGGCCCCACGGAGGTTTTCGGTGACTCTCCGGTGGTCCTCGAAGGCCCCGTGGGAAAAATTCAGCCGGGCGACGTTCATCCCGGCCAGGAGCAGTTGATCCATGACCTCGGGCCCCTCGGACGCCGGGCCGATGGTGCAGACGATCCGGGTCTTGTGGGCGGGCAGGATCACGAAGCACCCCCGGTATTCCGGTTCCTCTATCATCCCTCAAGCAGATGCTTCCCGTCCACCCTACCAGGATCGCGTCGCAGCGGGATGTCAATTTGTTTATTCTGGGGGTGACGGGAGAAACCCTTGTGCCGTTGGAGAGGTTTCAAGGGGGCAGGTCACTCGGAACAACCGCCGTACGATGGCTCCCCGGGTAATGACATCGCCCGTGATCCTACTCTGATGGTACAACAAAGGGCCAAGGTTGGCTGCTGGAATCGGAGAACGGAGGAAGCCTAAGGCACATGGGGCTATTCGAGATCGCGGCCGTCCTGATCGTCCTCACCGCGCTTTTCAGCTACGTCAATTACCGTACCATCGGGCTCCCCACCACCATCA